>JAZNEQ010000001.1:0-10588 GCA_045588715.1 Eubacteriales bacterium
CCATCACGATCCCCGATAGTGTGACGAGCATTGGGGAGTATGCGTTCGCGCATTGCGACGGCCTTACCTCCATCACGATTCCCGACAGCGTGACGAGCATTGGGGCGTGGGCGTTCGCGCATTGCGACGGCCTTACCTCTATCACCATCCCCGATAGTGTGACGAGCATTGGGGAGGGGCCGTTCTTCGAATGCGCAAGCCTTACAAACATTACAGTTTCCGGGGAAAATGAATATTACAAAGCAATTGACGGGAATCTTTATACCAAAGACGGGAAGACGTTGATTCAATATGCAATCGGCAAAACCAACACCTCCTTTACAATTCCCGACGGCGTGACGAGCATTGGGTCATCTGTGTTCTGGTGTTGCACAAGCCTTACCTCCATCACGATCCCCGATAGTGTGACGAGCATTGGGAAGGGGGCGTTCGAGTATTGCTACAGCCTTACGAGTGTGTACTACACCGGCTCGGCAAGTGATTGGAGTAATCTCAGCATTGGTTCTTACAACGATGAGCTTACCTCCGCTACTTTCTATTATTACAGGGAAACCCAGCCCACAACCGAGGGCAATTATTGGCACTACGTTGACGGTGTGGCGACCAAGTGGGAGAATGGGTCAGGTTCTTCGGGCAGTTCCGACGATCTGTCAGCTCCTCTCGATCATCAGTATTTCACCTTTGAAGAAAATGCAGACGGTACGTATACCGTGACAGATTTTGACAAGTACTCCTTTACGGGCACCGAGGTGATCATTCCCGCTACCTACAACGGGAAGTCTGTGACGGGCATTGGGTTTGAGGTGTTCGCGTATTGCGACAGCCTTACCTCTATCACCATCCCCGATAGCGTGACGAGCATTGGGTATCGGGCGTTCGCGTATTGCGGAAGCCTTGCCTCCATCACCATCCCCGACAGTGTGACGAGCATTGTGGATGAGGCGTTCTACAATTGCGCGAGCCTTACCACCGTGACCATTGGTGACGGCGTGACGAGCATTGGGTATCAGGCGTTCTATGGTTGCTCGAGCCTTACCTCCATCACCATCCCCGACAGCGTGACGAGCATTGGGGAGTATGCGTTCCACGGCACCAATTTGATCGAAACGGAAAACGGTGTATCTTACGTAGACAAATGGGTGATTGATTGCGACGAAAGCGCAACAACTGTTGCGTTGCGCGAGAACACGGTAGGAATTGCCGATTTTGCATTCTCGTCTTGCTACACCCTTACCTCTATCACGATTCCCGACGGCGTGACGAACATCGGGGCGTGGGCGTTCGAGCATTGCTACGATCTTTCTTCGATCACGATTCCCGATAGTGTGACGAGCATTGGGTATTCTGCGTTTTTCGTTTGCGACAGCCTTACGAAAGTATATTACATCGGCTCGGCAAGTGATTGGAGTAATCTCAGCATTGGTTCTGACAACGAGGATCTTACCTCCGCTACTCTCTATTATTACAGCGAAACCCAGCCCACCGCCGAGGGCGATTATTGGCACTACGTTGACGGTGTGCCGACCGCGTGGTAAATTGAGAATAAACCAGCCATGTGACAACGAAAAATTGTTGTTACATGGCTGGTTTTTTGATGAATAATGAAAGTAAAAGGGGGTGAGTCAAATGCAGCTTTGCATTTGACTCACCCCCCGTGGCGCGTGGCACGCGCCGCGCTTAAGCCTTCACGCGGTCAAACGCAAAGATGCGGAAGTCGTTGGGGTCAAGGCTGCGGGCGACGGCGATGGAAGCCTCTGCCTCGTCGCGGTTGCCCTTTCCGAGAAGCGCGAACGCGCGCAGGATGTGACCGTCGCGGAGGTTGTTCTTCTCAATGTCGTATTCAAAGGGCATGGGGGAGGGGGAGCCGACACCGTAGTAGGTGCGCAGATCTTTGTTGACAATAAAGTTATCGGCAACCGAAAGCATTTCGTCAAGCACTGCGTGTGCTTCCTCGTCTCTCTCAAGCTCAAAGAGCGCGAGGGCGCGGAAGAGGGAAAGCTCGGAGACGGCAGCCTTGTAGATCGCCGCTTCCTCGTAAGCCTTGTGCGCCGCATCGGCATTGCCCATCTTTTCGTACAGCTTTGCAAGGTAGTAGAAGATGTGCGCCTCCTGGTTAAAGAAAGTCTTGGCTTCACCGTAGGACTTGGGCATGTTGACGCCGTTCTTGAAGATCTCCTCGGCTCTGTCAAGCTCGCCCGCCTCGGTCAGCTCCTTGCCGTAGAGGGTGTGCATCCACGCGTGCTGCTTGGTGAGTTTCCCTTCGCCGCCCTCGTAGATGTGGAATCTCTTCTTTGCCGCCATTTCGATGGCGGTTTTAAAGTCGCCCGTTTGGGAAATGAGGGTGAGCTTGTCAAGATAGCAGTCGTCACGCTCGGCAAGAAGGGCGGGGTACTTGTCGTAGACCGCAAGGCGCTCTTCGATGGAGCAGTTGGTGTTTTTGAGAAGCTGCTCGTATTCAAGGAGGAGTCTGGGATCCTCGGGACGGTACTCCAGCGCCTTTTCCATGGCGTCTCTTGCTTTCTTTGCGTTATTTGCCTTGTCGAAGTAGTACAGGGAAAGGTTTCTCCAAGCGCGCCCGTGGGTGGGATCGATGCGAACGCATGCCTCCCATGCCGCGGCGGCATCGGCGTAGCGGAACTTATCGTAGTAAAGGCAACCGAGGTAGTAGTGCGCGTTGGCACCCGTGCCGACGGCGGTTGCGTGGGAAAGTGCTAAGATATCCTCAAGGCGAGAGGGGAAGCAGTATCCCATGGGAAGCGCGTTGGCGGCATCGATATCGGCAGTGCCGTCAAGGCCTGCCAAGTGCTTGGCATACGCGCGGTGGTAGTGCACCATGGGGTAGCTCTCACCCGCAAAGGAGAGGGTGTAGAGCGCGTCGTCGTAAAGCCCTGCGCGCAGATAGTCAGAGGCTACGTCGATGAGGTTTTCGGGCTTGACGGCAAACTGCGCGATCGCGTCCTTTTTGTCCTCGTAGTGCGAAAGCTCGATGATGGCAAACAGGTCAAGCAAGTCGTCCTTGGCGTTTTCGCGTGCAAGCTTCTCGGCACACTCGCAGCCTACGTGGCGAAGGATCGCCGCCTTGAGGTTTTGCGCCTTGGTGTGCCCTTGGTTGAGCCCCAGGGATTCGTCAAGCTTACGGAGTGCTTCCTTATATTCGCCCATCTTGCAGTCAAGGCAAGCCAGCTCAAAGAGAGCGGCGGAGCGATGCGTATAGTTCCACGCTGCGCGATAGAGGACGTCGTAGGCTTCCTTGTCTCTTCCAAGGTACGTCAGCGCTACGCCGCGCAGATAAAATGCCTCGGTGTCGGTGGGGTGCTGGTTGCGTGAGGTCAGGCGCCTTATGGCAACGTCGCAGTAGGCAACGCACTTTTCAAACTCGCCGTTTTTAAGAGCCAGGCGCGCCATGGAGGTGTTGCAGCGGATGTCGCCCGCGTCGCGGCGGATGCCCTCAAGGTAGTAGTCCTCCGCGCGGTAGTTGTGCTGCTTGTACTGCTCAAGGTGATAACCGTTGATGTAAAGCTCCTCCACGGTGGGGATCTCCGAGGGGCGCTTTACGGGCTCGCGCACGTCGATGGGGGATTTTTGTCCGCGGCGGTAGGGGGTGTAGGAGATGAGCTCCTTACCGTCCTCGGCACTCAAGCTGACGGTGATATCCTCAAAGTCGGCGCCGTCAAGCGCGATGGTCTTAAGGTAAGAGGTTGCGGGATCCATGTCGGTGGTCTCGGTGTAAAGCACCTTTTCCTTGGTGGCAACGCGGACGGTGGCACCCTTGAACGTACCCGTGACGTTAAAGCCGAAGAAGAGCTCCTCGCCGCGCTTTTCCATATTGACTGCGGCGTCGATCGAAGCGTTTTTCACCTCGCCAATGTCGCGGATGGGGTACCAGTACTGCTCAAACTCGCGGGATTCGTAGGGGGCGATCCAGGTAAAGTCGGGCTGGTTGTCGGTGTAAACGCCCGTCATCAGCTCGATATAAGGACCGTTTTCGTCGGTGAGGTTGGAGCACCACATATCGCCAAAGTCGCCAATGCCCCAGTGCCACATTTTCTTACCGGGGGAGATGTGGTGGTTTGCCACGGTGGCAATGCCCTTTTCGATACCTACGTCATATCCCGCGATAAAGTCCATATCGGACTGCCCTTGGGAGATGAGGTAGGAGGAGGGGACCTTCACGGCGTCGTAGTGCGAAAGATCGGTGCCCTCGCCAAAGTTATAGGGGCGCGCGGTCTTGTAAACGCCCTTTGCGATCGGCCACTCCAAAACGGCGCGGCGGTCGTGGTCGTTGACCCACTCGCAGTCGGGCGGGAAAACGGTGCGGTAGTTGTTGTTAACGGGGACGGCAAGGTTTGCCCACCACATGAAGAGCTGGGGAAGGGAGGTGCGGTTGTACACTCTTACCTTTGCCTTGATGTAGCTTCTGCCCGCGTCTACGGTGATGCCCGCCATGCCCTTTTGACGGTTCATGGGCTCGACCTCACCCGTCCAAACGGTTTTGGAGCCGTCCGCGCCCTCCTCGATCACTGCCTCCAAGGGCATATAAGTGGTGGGACGGTGATGCTGGGGCCAGTTGAATTCGATACCGCCCGAGATCCAAGGACCGCCGATACCGACGAGTGCGGGCTTGACCACCTCGTTGTAGTAGATAAAGTCGTAGTTTGATACCTTGTCAAGACCGCGCAGGATCTTGCCGCCGAGGGCGGGCACGACCTGGGTCTTTACGTACTCGTTTTCAATGGTGTAAACGTCATAGTCCACGTCGGTCTTGACGTCGGTGATCCCGTCGGAATAGGGAATGGGGTAAATTCTTCCCGACGCGCCCTGATAGGGCTTGTTTTCAAAAAACATGGGAAGCTCATGCGCCGCCTTCGGAACGTAGGTGGGGATGGCTTGTTTCTTTTTTTCAACCGTTACTTTTTTCATTGACATACCTCCGAAAATATGGTAGAATGAGTTGAATTCACCCTAATCATACCACGAAGACGCGCTTTTTGGCAAGACAGAGTTTGAGGCTCTTTATTCACGAATTTTTACACGGCGGGAGGAAAAAGGAATGTATATTCTTTCGGACGCGGACTACAGCCGCACCAGCTGGTACAAGAGAATACTCTCTCCTATGAAGGCGGAGGCGCGAAGAAAGCGCATCCAATTGTCCGAGGCAACGCATGTCACAACTCTCCCCGCTGGCGAGAGCTGTGCGTTCGTTCTCGGAGGCGGCGAGGGCTGGATCCTTGACACGGTGCGCGCACTGCAAGCGCGCGGCTGTCATCCCGTTTTACTTAGCGAAATTGATACGGCGCGCCTGTCGGGGCGGTTTTCCCGTGTCAGGTGCGATTACGAAAGCATTGCTTTCCGCCTGACGAAAGGACGGGGACGCTGTGCCCTTTACGGCATCAACCCTACCTCTGCCGCGGACACGGCGCGCCGCCGTGCCTTTGGAGCGGTCCACCCCACGGGAGCGGTGTTTGAAAACAACGCCTCTCTTTCCCAATGCTTTGAAGCCTTTTGGAAAGCGCATACGAAGGAGCCCTTCGACTGTGTTCTGTGCGCCAACGACCTTGCCGCCGTATCGCTTTATACGCACCTTGGGGAACGGAAAGCGCCTGCCCCCCCGCGGATCGCGGTGTCTGCATCGGGCGCGCTCCTGTCCTTCTTTCCCGCCATACAAACGGTACGCGTCGATCCCGCCTCTCTCTCCCGTGCGGCGTTTGAGATCGCGGATTGCATCAGGGCGCACCCCGATTTTATCGGCATCACCGTTTCGGTCGGGGCGTTTGAGAAGTGCGAGGGGAGTGCCCCCGCGGAGGAAGCGTTGCCGACGGCGTCGGTCGGTGAGGCAGAGCCCAATGCCGATCCCTTTTACGCCGACCCCGAACTGCGCGAGCTTTTGCAAATCGAGCGGCTTCTTTCCTCCCTTGACGAGACCGATCTTAAGATCTTGTCGCTCCTGTCGCGCGACTGCCGCGATATCGGTGAGGAGGCATATCTTTCGGACAACGGCGTAAAATATCGCCTTAAAAAAATGAAGCAGCTTTGCGGCGTCGCCTCCAAAAGGGAGATCCCCGTGTTGCTTGGGAAGTATAATATTCAGCTTTAAAAAAGCATGCCTTTAAGATTTTTGACGGTGATCTTCGGCGGCGCACACAGACAAATTAAAACAAAAACAAGATAAAACTCGGGCACGGATGCGGTTTTGCATCCGTGCCCTGTCAATTTTCTGTGCGGGGGAAGGCTTGTGCGGACAAATGAAATCCATCTTACGATGGATGAAATCGCTTCGCGATGAAATCTGCCCTTTGGCAGATGAAATCCGCCGTCGGCGGATGAAAGGTTGTATCCGTGCCCGATTCATTTTTGAAGCGTGTGTAATCCCTACGGCAAGTTGTTTTTATAATGAAGTCCGTCCTACGGACGGATGAAGTCACTCCGTGATGAAGTCCACACGTTGTGTGGATGAAGTCGAGGCTTCGCCTCGGTATCGCGCTATGCGCGGATTTATATCGACGCGCGCCTTTTATTTGCCCAAAGGGCAAATTTCATTGCCGCGCTTCAAGCGCGGCACGCCTCCAGCACCAGGCGTTGCACCTCGTACTCATATTCGTAGGGATAGGGATTTTCGATCTCTCCGCGCACGATGGCGGCAAACTCCAAGAGCATTTCGTCGTATCTGCCTACCATGGGTTCCAGTTCGATCTTTTGACAGATATTGTTGTAATGGTCGCCGTTTACCATCTCCTGGGTAGAGATCCAAAGCTCGCTTTTGAGTGCCGCGGAGCCGGGGATCTTGACCTCCAGAGGCTTGATCTCAATGGTGCCCTTTGTGCCGCAAATGACAAGCTGGCGTCTCCCGAAGCCGTTGATCTGGGTGGATCCCGCACGGGCGGTGCAGACCGAGGTGCCGTAGTCGAGAACGGCAAAGCCCTGGTCAACGACGTCGGTGCCGTCGATGTGGGAGCGACGGTTAAAGGGGTGAACGGCGAGGGGGGCTTTTCCCATCATCATATAAATAAAGTCCACCATGTGGCACCCAAGGAAGAACATATTCCCACCCGGGAAGTCCGCCATCCACTGTCTCTTTTCGGGATCGTGCCGGGTATCCATAAAGGCGTCGACCTGAAAGATCTCGCCAAGCGTTCCGTCCTTGATGCGCTCAAGCGCATAGCGTACCGCGTGATTGTAGCGGTACATGTATCCCATGTGGACGGTGACACCGTTCTTTTTTGCCTCGTCCAAAACCTGCCTGAAAAGGGGAAGGTCGGCGCCTGCGGGCTTGTCGATATGCACGTGAATGCCGTTTTTTACGCAACGAAGCGCGACCTCAAGGTTTTCAAGCTCGTAGCCCTCCACGAGCATCGCGTCGGGGCGTGCGGCGATCAGCTCCTCCTCGGTCATGCGGGGGAGCGTGTCGTAAACGGGATCGGTCACGATCTTGCGCTTGTAGTTCTCCTCGTTCTTTTCCGCCCATCCGATCACCTCGAATGCCTCGGGGTGGGCAAGGGCACAGCAAAGAACGGGGCCTGCGTGGTCGTGCGAGACACCGATGTGTCCGATCTTGATCTTTTTCATGTCCGTTTTCTCCTTTACAAGCCTTTTTTTTCGTAACCAAACGGGATTCGAACCAATGAGGTTTTGAGAGGCAAACGGTTGGATTAACTGCGTCAAAAAGACTCGCAATATCTTATATCGCCTTTTTTCCTTGTTTCTCCGAACCGTTTGCTCTCTCAAAACTGCTTCGCCCCTCTCGGTGAATCAATTTTTGATGAATTTTTGTGGGGCGAGGCGCAGGGAAGTGTGGACTTTTGGGTCCGAGCCACGCAAAAAGGCGCGGAAATTGATCGTCGAGAGGCTCGTTGGTTCGAGTCCCGTTTGGTTATCTTTCCATGAGACTATTGTAGCACCTTAAAGACGCAAAAAAAATATGCGATCATACAAAAAAACGACCACGATCCTCTAAAAACGGGGGCGGCAGATCCCAATGCCTGCTTTGCGCCAAAGAAAAATAAAATATTTTTTATACTCCTATTGCAACTCAAACGCACTTGTGATAAAATACTGTTAGCCGCCAAGGGGCAACGCTTTTTGCGCTTGGTGAGACAATTGCAGAGGTCAACCTTATGAAGATAAAAATCGGTATTTACGGCTACGGAAATCTTGGCAGAGGCGTGGAGAACGCCATCAAACAAAACGAGGATATGGAGCTTGTCGCGGTCTTTACCAGGCGCGACCCCGCCTCGGTTTGCCTTTCTACCGCGGGCGCGCAGGTCGTTTCTGCCGCCGAAGTGGAGGCTTACCGGGACAAGATCGACGTTATGATCCTTTGCGGAGGGAGTGCAACCGACCTTCCCGTGCAGACCCCCGCACTCTCAAGGCTGTTTAACGTGGTGGACAGCTTTGATACCCACGCACGCATCCCCGCACACTTTGCGGCGGTCGATGCCGCCGCGCGCGAGGGCGCTCACGTTGCTATGATCTCGGTCGGGTGGGATCCCGGAATGTTCTCGCTCAACCGCCTTTTGATGGGGGCGATCCTACCCGAGGGAAAGGATTATACCTTTTGGGGCAAGGGCGTGAGCCAGGGGCACTCCGATGCGGTGCGCCGTATCGAGGGTGTGCTTGACGCGCGACAGTATACCGTTCCCGTGACTGCGGCGCTCGATCGCATCCGCGCGGGTGAGACGCCCGAGCTTGCCACGGGAGAAAAGCACACCAGAGAGTGCTTTGTGGTTGCCCGCGAGGGGGCGGATCTTTCCCGCATTGAGCGTGAGATCAAGGAAATGCCCAACTATTTTGCCGATTACGATACCACCGTTCACTTTATTGGCATGGAGGAGATGAAGCGCGATCATGCCGCACTTCCGCACGGCGGATGCGTCATCCGCGTTGGAAAAACGGGACGGGAGAGTGAGAACACCGAGGTGATCGAATACCGATTGAATCTGGATTCCAACCCCGAGTTTACTGCCTCCGTCATCGTGGCGTATGCGCGCGCCGTGTGCCGCTTGGCAAGCGAGGGACAAACGGGCTGCAAGACCGTGTTCGACGTGCCCCCCGTCTACCTCTCGCCGCTGTCGCGTGAGGATCTGATGAAAACGCTGCTTTAAGGCTGCGGCACGAGGCGGCTTTTGGGGCGGAAATTTTTGCAAATTTCAATTTTGCGTGTGCTTTTTAGCCGCGTTCACAACACTTACCGTACCTTGGTACGCCTACAGTGTTGCGAACGCGGCTTTATCGTTGTGCCGTTTTGAGATTGACGGGTCGCCGATGGACGCAACGCAGCGTTTTATGCACTCGTAATTGAAATTGAGTGCGGCTGCTATGTCAATATGCGCGTGGCGCATATTGTTCAACACACAAAAAGCCCCTTCGTGACGTAGACCCCTACGGGATGGCGGAACCTCCAAAAAGCGGCATTAAAATTTAAAACGGGCGGCAACGATGCAAAAATTGAGCCCCAAACTTGTTAAAAATTACTCAAAAACGAAATTCCTATTGACTTTTACGTAAAAATGTGGTATAATATGTGTCGAATAACGCATGGGCGTAAAAGGAGGAGAATATGGGAAACAGAATTTTAAAAGATAGCATCCGTGTCAGCGAAAGTCTTGGAGCTGTGTCGATGGCGGCGGAAAATTTGTTTTATAAATTGATCGTATGCTGTGACGACCTTGGAAGATTTTATGCGGATGCCTGCATCATTAAGGGGCACGCGTTTTGTCGACGCGGGGAATTGACGCTTGAGGAGATCGAATCGTGGCTTGACGAATTGGAGGCGGTCGGGTTGGTATGCCGTTATACGGTGCAAAATACCCGCTATCTCTATCTCCCCGGCTGGGAGAAGCATCAGAGGCTGCGCTTTCGGAACGAACGATTTCCAAAGCCTCCCGTGATGAAGGAGACGGAGGAGGGGCACGCGGAAACGAGCGAAGAAAAGAACGCGGAAAGGGAAGAGAATGCCCCTGTTGCGCAGCCCTCGCACGCGCGTATAAATAGTAATATTATATATAACATTAAAGAAGAAGTACAAGAAGAAGTACAAGAAGAAGTACAAGAGGAAGTAAAAGAAGAAGCCGAAGAAGAGAAGAGAAAGCTTGATCCCCCCCATACCCCCCGTGGGGAAGAGGGGGTGAGTGAAAAAACGGACTTTGAGCTTTTTTGGGAGGCATATCCGCGCAAGGAGTGCAGACCCCGGGCAGAGGCGGCATTTTTGAAGCTCTCGCCCCCAAAGCCGCTGCTTGAAAGGATTCTGTCGGCGCTTTCGTGGTTTCGCGCATGCGACCAATGGAACCGCGATGCGGGCAGATACGTGCCGCACCCCTCCAATTTTCTCCGTGAGAGGCGGTGGGAGGAGGTGCCCGACACGCCGCACCCGACAAAAGAGATGCATACGGCGGCGTGCGCGAACGGATGGAAAAGAGGGAGCTTTGACACCGACGACTTTTTTGCAACGGCGCTGGCGGGTACGCAAAAAAGGCTGCTGTCCTTTGCGCCGTGAGGTTGCGCTGTGCAGAGATCATTGTGTCAACGTGCGCGTGCCCAAAAAAAGGATTGGTCGGATTTGGATGTTTTTTGCCGTTGCTATTGAAATTTGGGA
>JAZNEQ010000002.1:0-14437 GCA_045588715.1 Eubacteriales bacterium
CGAAGCAGTTTTGAGAGAGCAAACGGTTCGGAGAAACAAGGAAAAAAGGCGAAGCAATATAAGATATTGCGAGTCTTTTTGACGCAGTTAATCCAATCGTTTGCCTCTCAAAACCTCATTGGTTCGAATCCCGTTTGGTTAAGCTTTTCAAAAAGATCTCCATAGATACGGTCGCGGTCGAGAGATCTTACGTAAAGATAGTGTGGACGCGCCGCATCGGTGGAATAAAGACCGTCGGAGCTGATGAGAGGACGGGGAATTTCGACCGTGTTACAGCTTTTGGGGCAGATGAGGGCGGCAGCGGCAGACACGTCCCAGATGATACGGCTGGGTGCGGAATTTCCGCGCTTTTCCGAGAGCAGACATTCCTCCTCAACGTTGGAGACAAGATAATCGCAAAGTGCATTGGCACCCGAGAGACGGTGCCTCAGCTCGGGCACCGAGGTTCTAAGCTCGGTGCAAACGCCCGCGCAGGGAACCTGCAAAAGGGGAATGCCGCTGTCAAAAACAACGCGCGCGGCGCAGATATCCTGACGGAAGTTAAATTCTTGGTTGTGCCAATAATGAAGCGCGTTGCCGCCAAGCCATACCACGCCGGCTCTTTTGGCAAGAGAAGGGCACTTGATGATTGCCGATGCCACGTTTGTAATAGCACCGATGGCGACGATGATCACGGGTTTGTCGCTGTTCATTACCGTGTTTATGAGGTTGGTTGCCGCGTCTGATTCCACCGGGGTCTTTTCATCGCGAAGAAAGTGGGTCGAACCGCGATATACGGGAATAGAGGCGGTGGGATCGACCAGCCTCATCACCTTAAAAATTTCTTCAAAGCTTTTCTCCATGCCGTCGGCGGGAGAGGTTGATCTTTCATTGAGAAAGGGTGCCGCGTTGATGGAAAGAAGCTCGATCTTTTCCTTAGCACGCATACAGTAAGCAATGCAAAATTGGTCGTCTACCTCGTTATAGGCATCGGTGTCAAGGATGATGCGATGCTTTTCTTCCGAGGCGATCTTTTTCTTCAAAAGCTCCAACGTAAATTCCATTCTAAAGTGTCCTCCCTGTTTTTGAAGCTGACGTTTTGATCAGTCGTTAGGCTGTTTCGATAGTTTGTTTTTTTGGCGGCTGATATATTCGGAGGGAAGAAGTCCCACGTACTTTTTAAACATGTGACTGAAGTGATTTTGGTTGTTGAAGCCAAAACGGGAGGAGACCTCCGCAATGGTGGAAAAATCCTCGCGGTCGATAAATTCCTTTGCCTTGCGGATGCGGTATACGTTAAGATACTCCTTAAAGGTCCTGTTAAAGCATTTTTTAAAAAGGCGGCAAAAATGCTCGGTGGAGTACTGGCAAAAGGCGGCGATCTCTGCGGTGGAAATGTCCTCTGCAAGATTTTCCTCAATATAGGCGCTGACACGGGTCATAAAATCAAACATATAAGAGGAATTCTCATCTCTTGTGCGAAGAAGATCAAAGCGGACGAGGTCGGAATAAATAAGGATCAAGAGAGAGAACGCCTCGATCGCCCAACCGCTCGCGTTCTTTTCATACAGGGCAATGATCTTTTCAACCGAGGAAAGGATATGGGGCGCGGCGGGATGGGATGCGGGTATATGATTTTCAAAAACAAGAGATTTCAGATCCGAAAAAAAATGGTGCTCTCCCCCCGCGCGCTCGGGCGGGAAAAAATAGTGAGGACGAAAGGCAAGACAGGTACGGGAAAAGGTCGAAGCTTCATCGGAAAGAAAGATCCCGTGAGGCTCAAACGCATTAAAAACGAGAACGTCACCTTTTTTTGCTTCAAGAGTTTGATTGTTGACGATGACGGTTGCCGTTCCGTCATCGATGCAAAGGATCTCCATGCCGTCGTGGTAATGATACGGTGTAAAGGCGTATTCGGAATCTGCGGCACCCATTACGGATTTGAGCATGGTCCTTGAGGAGGGCTTAAAGGAATCCTCCTTGCAAAGAGAAGAGGTACGGATGCCGTTGGTCAAACGGTCTCTCCACAGAAAGATCGGAAGATCGGTAAATTGAGACGCGGAAAGAGAGCGGGTTCGCAAAATATTTTCCCCCTTGTTTTTGCTTTGTTTTATTTTAACACGCATATGCAAAAATGTCAATACAGATCAAAAAAAATCAATTTAGAAACAAAAAAGTAACGCCTTTATGAAGTAATATAAGGAAGAATGTGAAACAGGGAAACAAATTTTGGTTGTTTTGAATAGAGATTTGATAAAAATAATATGGATTTTGCACAAAATCAATTTTAATACCAAAAATATCAATTTAGATATATAAAAAAAGAAAGAGAAATGATATAATAAAGTGAATGTCTATCCCCTATGTAATAAAATGACTTATCCGTTTCAAACAGAAGGAGGCGACCATGAAAAAAAGATTGCTTGCGACGTTGCTTTTGGCAGCGACGTTATTTGGGACTTTTGGCTGTGCGGGCGTAAGAGGTCCGCTGTCGGAAGAGGCGGCAGCTCCGTCGGAAAATGAAAACTTTATCCCGGCAGACCGTTCCGAAATGCTTTCAGCCGGCGATGCACAGAGTGGAAAGCAGATAAACTTCGGTGCTAAAAACGAGGAGGGAGCCCCTCTTTATCAAATCGTTTACAACATTGATTCCAGCCAGCGCGTGCAGGACCAGTGTGCGCTTTTGGCGGAGGATATCCGCGATGTAACGGGTGTTGAGATTCCCGTAAAGCACTCGGCGGAGTCTACTGACAATCCTTACGAGCTGATGATCGGAAACGTTAAGCGCGTGGAAACGCTTGAGATCATCGACGGCTTTAGCAAGCTTGGCGAAAACGATTTTGTCATCCGCGTGGTGGATACCCGTGTTTTGGTCTACGCTGTCAACGATCAGGCTTTGATGGCGGCAATGCTCTTCTTTATGGAGCAGACCGTGAAAAAGGACGGCAAAGCGGGCACCTACGAAATTGCCGCAGACACCAACTATACGTATCAGCACAAGGAAACGCCTGACGTTTCGATCATCGGCGCGGATGCGAAAAAGGAATATTTTGAGTTTAAGCTTGAGACCGGGCTTGAAATGTACACCTACGTGCGCGTCTCCTGTACGGGGAACCACGGCTGGAGACTTCAGACCAAGTACCGCGAGGAGCAGGAATACAAAAACGACGGTGCTTCCCAGCTCCTTGCCTATTCCATGGGCGAATACGAGCTTGGTACCGACGACGAGCGTTTTTACAGAGAACCGTTTACGGTCAACGAAACAGACTCCTACTGTGAGCTGACAGCTCCCGACCAAAGCCGTCTTGTCATTGACAAAAAGGCGTTTAAGCTGAATTTCTATTCTCCCAAGAACGAGCGCTTCCCCAACGGAAAGCTTGTCAATACCATCACAAACATCACGCATTATGCGGGCGGCAGTACGCTGACGGGTCTTTTCCAAGACGATAAAGAGGCTGTGTTTGGTACCGGCGAGAGAATGAACAACGTCAACCAGCGCGGCAAAGAGATCGAAATGTTCACCAAGGATATCTGGAGCCTGCCAAACGCCTGCTATATGGCAATTCCGTTGCTTTGCTTTTCGGGCGGCTCGGGTGTGTTTGTAAACTCCTACGAGCACATGATACTCACGCTTGGCGTGCTTGGCAAGGAGAAGGACAAGTGGAGCGTTTCCATGACAGGATCCTCGGGTCTTGACTTTTACGTGTTTGCCACCGAGCAGATCGAGGACGTTCTGGTAGGATACTCCGAGCTTTCGGGGTATGCGGAGCTTCCCGAGGAATGGACCTACGGTATGATCGTTTGCGCATACGGTCCCGACCTTTCCAGAGCCTGGTCAAAGGATATTCCCAAGGAGAAGGACTTCGGCCGCGGCGAGGGTGTATACGATATGATCGCGAAGATGGAAGCGTACGACCTCCCCTGGACGGGCGTTCTGGTGGAAAACTGGGGTGTTGTTTACAGCAACGTAAAGAACGAGGAACTCAAGGAGCTTTGCACCTACGTACATTCGCTTGGCAAAAAGCTGATCTGCTACATGCGCGCGGGATACGCAACGATCAATATGAAGAATTTTGACACCTCGTATTGGCTCGCTCAGGTGCTGCCCGACGGAACGCGCAATACCCGCTTGCCCGCCACCACGGCAGAGGTTACCAACCCCGACTTCGGTACGGGCAACGGTGGACTTGATTACGTTGACATTACCAACCCCGATGCCGTTGAATGGTTGTTTGGAGAGTGGTGGGATCACGTGATCAACGATATTGGTGTTGACGGGTGTAAGATCGACTTCTGCGAGCTGCTTCCCGAAAACTATACGCTTGATTTTTACGACGAGAACATTCCCACGGCTGGTGCGCATCACTGGTATCCCACCGCGTTTTGTACCATGTTTTACGAGCTTGTTTCCGAAAAGCCGGATAGCGGTATGTGCTACTCACGCGGCGGCGGAATTGGCGCCCAGCGTGCTCCCTATATGTGGGCAGGTGACCAAAAGCGCTACTGGGATGGTCTTGGGTTCCAGCTTAAGGCGGTTCTTTCCTCGGGACTTTCCGGTGTTCCTTACATGAGCTACGATATGGCGGGTTATCAGTACGGTAAGAAGGAAGATGGCTATCAGGAGCTTGAGTACGAGGCAGAGGTCTTTGTTCGCGGCACCCAGTTTTCTGCATTTACCGTTTGCTTGCAAACGCACGGCAAGGTGTTAAGATCCTACCAGTTTATGGGACTTGAAATGCCCAAGTTCGACAAAAACGGAAACGTAATTTACGCAAGAGATGAAAACGGTGAGATCATTTTGGATCATCTCGGCAACCCGACCTACGAGTACGAGGACGAACCCAGGGTGCCCGAGGGCGAATACAAATACGTTACCGATATCTACCGTGCGTATACCAAGCTTCACGAGCATCTTACGCCCTACATCACCGAGCTGACAGAGGAGGCGTCCGCGACGGCAATGCCCCCCGTTCGCCATCTGGTGCTTGGTTGGCAGGACGATCCCAACGTTTATGCCATTGACAATCAGTTTATGCTTGGCGACGCGTTTATGATCGCTCCCATTCTTTCGAAACTTGGAAAAAATGATGCAGTCACGCGTTCGGTCTATCTTCCCAAGCTTGAGGGCGGTGCAAAGTGGGTAGACCTCAATACGGGGATGGAGTACGACGGCGGAGAGACGATCTCCGTAAGCGCCAACATCAAGCAGCTTCCCACCTTTTTCAACAGTGGTACGACCTCCGAAATTGCGGAAGAGCTTGTGGCAGGCATTCGGGAGATCTACGAATACGCAAATGCGATCGAGGTTCCCGCAAAGAAAAACTAAGCCGATTTTGGTTTTGAAGGTACAGTAAAAAAGTGAACGGGCACCGCGCTCCGTCGCTCCCAAGAAGGGCGGGGCACGCAACGAAAGGTTGAATTTTTCCTTCCTTTTATATATGTGTTATATATGTGCACGCGCTTTCCCCAAACGGGGTGCCCGATCCTTCCTTACGGTATCGTGCTTGCGGCAGTATAATTTCCAAAAAGGCCAATGATTATGGAGGCAACTACATGAAAATAAAACTCATTGCAGCGGCACTGGCGCTTGCAATGCTGCTTGGTATGTGCGGCTGCGCGGCGGTAGCCGCTCCCGAAAGCGGCGAGAACGAAGCCGTGCGGGATCCGAATTTTATTTCGGCGGATAAAAAGCTGCTCGGGGACGAAGCGGATGCGCTTGTCAACTTTGCGGCAGTGGACGAAGACGGCAAGCCCGTTTACCAAATCGTTTACAACGCAATGGCAAGCCTTCGCGTCAAGGAGCAGTGCGAGGCACTGGCTGCCAGCATTGGAGACGTGACGGGCGTTGAGCTTTCGGTGCGCGACTCCACTTCGGCGATGGTTGCACAGCCGTATGAGATCGTTGTCGGTAAGCTGAACCGCGATGCCGAAATGGCAGACAAGATCAGCAACTTTAAGCTCGGAGATTCCGATTTTGTGATCTGTTTTGTAGGGACACGCTTTTTGATCTATGCCGAGACTGACTATGCGTTGGTTACGGGTATGATCTATCTCATCGAGGAGCTTGCGGTGAAAAACTCCTTGGAGGGCACGTGGAGCGTGGCTTCTGACATCGAGTACAAATATCACCCCGATGACACTCCTGCGGTCGAGGTGTCGGCGGGCGGAGATTATTTCTTGAATTTCTCCCTTGCCAACGGTCCCGCAATGAAGACCTATGCGCGTATTTCCTACACGGGGAATAAGGGCTGGAGACTTCAGACCAAGTATCTCGAGAGCGCAGAGTTCAAGGACGACGGCGCCGCACAGATCCTTGCCTATTCGATGGGCGAGTACCGGCTTGGCACCGAGGACGAGCGCTTCTACCGGGAAAAGATCACGGTCAAGCAGGTCGGCGACGTGTGGATCGCATCCCACAAGGAGGGCGGCGAGGTCCATATCAATTCCAAAACTTTCAAAATTGAATTTTATTCCGCGAGCGGCAAGAAATCCGCATCGGTCATCAACCTTACTCACAACGCGGGCGGCAGCTCGATCACGGGTGAGTTTGAGGACAAGGACGGCGTAAAAGAAGCCGTGTTCGGTACCGGCGAGAGAATGAACGGTGCCAACCAGAGAGGCGAGAAGATCGAGATGTTTACAAAGGACATCTGGTCAAAGCATAATGCCTGCTACATGGTCATTCCGCTCCTCTCCTTCTCCCGCGGCTCGGGGATCTTCTTTAACAATTATGAGCACATGGTGATAGATCTCGGATCTGCGACTAAGGGTGACGCCCAAAAGCAGTGGACCACCTACATCACGGGTGCGGGGCTGGACTGTTACTTCTTTACCACCGACGAGATCGAGGAGGTCCTTGAAAACTACAGCAATTTGACAGGCTTTGCAAACATGCCCGAGGAATGGACCTACGGTATGCTTGTCTGTGCGTACAGCCCCGATCTTTCCCAGAAATGGACGGCAGATATCAAGCCCCACTATAAAGAGGGCACGGGTGACGGCCGCGGCGAGGGTGTCTACGACATGATCGCCAATATGGAAGCAAACGACCTTCCCTGGACGGGTGTTCTTGCCGAGGGCTGGGGCGGATACACCGTCAGTAAGCATGAGGATCTTAAGGAATTGTGTGACTACGTGCACTCCTTAGGTAAAAAGTTCCTTGTATACATGGCGGTTGGTACGGTTGGAAGCAATATGCAGGGCTTTAACACCGCCTATCAGCTGACCCAAACGCGTCCCGACGGCGAAAAGTCTCCCAATTTGCCCTCCACCACGGCAGATACCAATAATCCGGACGTGGGCGGCGCCGGCGGAAGAACGCGCGTTTACCTTGATATTACCAATCCCGATGCGGTTGCGTGGTTCTACGGTACTTTTTGGGACTACCTTACCAATGAGATCGGCGTGGACGGCTGTAAGATCGACTTCTGCGAGCAGCTGCCCGAAAACTATAAGCTGAACTACTTTGACGAAAACATTCCCACGGCGGGATCCCACCACTGGTACCCCAGCGCCTTCTGTGCGAAGTTCTTTGATATGCTCGATGCCAAGCCCGACAGTGGCATGTGCTACACCCGCGGCGGCGGTATTGGCTCCCAACGCGCTCCCTTTATGTGGGCGGGCGACCAGATGCGCAATACGAACGGTATCAGTTATCAGCTTTCCGCGCTGATCACCTCGGGGCTGTCCGGTGTTCCCTTTATGAGCTACGATATGGGCGGATATCAGTACGGCGGAGAAACGTTGCTCTACGATATCGACTACGAGGCAGAGATCTTCCTGCGCAGCACGCAGTATTCCGCGTTTAGCATTTGCATTCAAACACACGGACACGTACTCAGATCCTATGAGTTTATGGGGCTTGAATTACCCGTCATGGACGACGACGGTGACGGCGGAAAGCCCCTGCTTGACGC
Organism: Eubacteriales bacterium; assembly: GCA_045588715.1. GTDB lineage: Bacteria > Bacillota > Clostridia > Oscillospirales > CAG-272 > UMGS1865. Next base: position 7,896 of record JAZNEQ010000002.1, read on the forward strand.
AAACGGTCAGCAGATGATCGATAAATACGGAAGACCTATGTACGAAACGGAAGAGCGGGTGCCCAAGGTCGAGTATGAATACGTCACGCAGATTTACCGCGCGTACACCAAGCTTCACGAGCATCTCACTCCTTACATTACCGAGCTTTGCGACGAGGCGTGCAATACGGGCGTTCCCCTTGTGCGGCACCTGGTGCTCGGCTGGCAGGATGACCCCAACGTTTACGGTATTGAAGATCAATTTATGCTGGGGGACGCCTTCCTGGTAGCACCTCTCTTCAAGGGGGCGGGTGCCACGGTAGACGGTGATTACAAGGCAAGCATTGCTGCCCAGTCCCGCGACGTTTATCTGCCCGCGCTTGAGGGTGGAGCCAAGTGGATCGATCTTGAAACGGGCATCGAATACGAGGGCGGTAAGACGCATACGATCGGTAACATCACCATCGCGGATCTTCCCACCTTCTTCAATCCCACCACCGAGTCCGAGATCGCAAAATCACTTGCAGACGGCATTACCGATATTTACGAGTACGCAAAAACCTTTGAACCCACAGGGGCGGCAGAATGATCATCGCCGAGTTTTTCCGACCCGTTGCCGTTACCGAGTAAGCGGCAACGGGCGGTGAACCCCACCCATCCTAAAAATAAATTACGGAGGAACAAAATTATGAAAAAGTTACTGTTGGCAATACTGATGCTTTCCTGCATCATTGCAATGGTTGCCTGTGGCGGTGACGAAACGAACGAGCCCGAATCCACCGATGAGGTGACCTCATCCACCGAAACCGGCGGTCAGGGGTCAGAGGAGAACCCCTACGTTACCCAAGAGGGCGATATTACCGTGATCGCAGGTGACTCCGATCCCGGCAGCGATGGTGTTAACCGCAAGATCACTTCCAAGAAGTATGCGGGCAATACCGAGCTCAAGGGTGTTGTTAAGATCGCCGAGGGCGTTAAGTCCATTGAGAAGGGTGCTTTTGAAAACTGCATCAACGTTGAGAAGGTGATCTTCCCCGCAACGCTCAACGACGTTTTGGGTGACGCCTTCAGAAATTGCACGTCCCTTAAGGAGATCGAGATCTCTTCCAACCTCAAGCTCCTTGGTAACAACGCGTTTAAGAACGCTCCCGTAGAGATCATCCGCTGTGCCGACGGCTTGGAGGCGTTCGCCAAGTGGAAGTTCTCCTCCTTTACGCAGCTGAAGGATATCAAGTTTGGCGCCGGGCTCAAGAAGATCGATCAGGCTTCCTTCAAGGATTGCGCAACGCTTGAATCCATTGTCCTTCCCGAGACCGTAACCGAGCTTGGCGACAACATTTTCAGCGGTTGTGTTTCTCTTAAGACCATTACGCTTCCCGCAGGTCTTCTTAAAATTGGCGGCGGTGCGTTTAACAACTGTATCAGCCTTGCTGAGATCAAGCTTCCCGACGGACTTAAGGAGCTTGGTGAGAGTGCGTTCAGCGGCTGCACCGCGCTGAAGGAGATCTCGCTTCCCGCAGGAATTACCGAGATCGAGGCAAAGACCTTCTACGAATGCACGGCGCTGAAATCCATCGCGATGAGCAACGTTTCTGCGATCGGCTCTAACGTTTTCACCGGCTGTACCTCTCTTGAAACAATCGATTTCCCCAAGACAGTAGATACCTTGGAGGAGGGAATGTTTGAGGGCTGCACCGCACTTAAGACGATTGACGTTTCTTCCGTAAAGGTCCTTCCCGCAAGAGTCTTCTACAACTGCACCGCTCTTAAGGAGATCAAGTATTCCGACAGCTTGGAGAGCATTGGTGACTGGGCATTCAGAAACACTTCCATTGAAGAATTTGTGATTCCCGCTACCGTTGAAAGCATCGGTGAGGCTGCATTCATGAACACCGCTCTTAAGACCATTGAGATCAAGGGCGTTAAGGCGCTTCCCGCGTATCTCCTGCGCGAGTGTGCAAGCCTTGAAACCGTTACGCTTCCCGCAGATCTTACCGAGATCGGCGCTTATGCCTTCTACGACTCCGCTCTTAAATCCATCGAGATCCCTGCAACCGTAAAGTACGTTGCAACCAACGCCTTTGCAAAGTGTGATAATCTGACCGCGATCGATCTTAAGAACGTAGAAAAGCTCGGCAACCGTGCGTTTGAGGCTTGTGCATCCCTGAAGGACGTTACCTTTGGCAAGGTGGAGGAGATCGGTTCCCACGCATTCTACAGATGCTACGCGATCGAGACGCTCGATCTTTCCGGCGTTCTCTACGTCAAGGACAATGCGTTCCGCTCCTGCACGAAGCTTGGTACCGTTACCTTCTGTGCCAATACCGTTGCGATTGAGGACAGCGCATTCTTTGACTGTCGCGCTCTTGAGACCGTCAACAACGGCAACCTTACCAAGCTCAAGCTGTTTGGAGACCTGAACAATCCCCTTGTCGGCAAGGTGATCGTTCCCGAGAACACGCCCAACAATCCCAATTACGACGATATCTACGCAGCTCTTCAGGAGTTCAGCAAGAACTATAACGAAGCAAACAAGGCAGAGCAGTAATCTTGCGCAACCATATCCTTCGCACCCGCGTTGTAAAACGGGTGCGAAGGGTGAATGAAAAAATGAAAGTGAGGCTATTAAATGTCAAAGAGAACTCTTTTCAGATTTTTCGCGTTGCTCTTGTGCCTTACCATTCTTCTTCCCTGTATTGCGGCATGCAGTGAGGAGCCGGTGGATGATGCAGAACCCACCGACACCGAGGAAAGCGTTTCCGGATCGGACGCTTCCGGGGACGACTTGACGCCCGAGGAGGGAACAGTCATTGAACCTGTACTCAGAGATGATTGCTGGTACATTGCCTATAAAAACACGACAACGTATTCATTGGTTCGCTCGGAGGACGCAATGAACCTTGTCAAGGCAAAGGTTCTTGAGCTTCAGGAAAATATTAAAAAATGGACCGCGGCAGATCCGTTGGCAGATATAGATCCCGAGACCGATCACCTTCTCGGTGAGGATGCGGGAGCTGACGTTGCCCTGATCGAAAACGCGGCAAAGCTTACCAATCAAGAAATTGTAATTGGTCAGATCGGGCTGATCGGACGCCCTGATATTGAGGAGTATGCCAAAACGGTGAAGGGAATCACGAGCGGCGGCGACTTCTTTATTGAGGTTAGAGAAAACGGTGACGTATGGATCATCGGCGGCTCTAACACGGCGACCTCGGTCGCTGCCGATTTCGCGTTTAACCGTGTGTTCGACGTGAACCAGGCAGAACGCTATATCTGTGTGGAAAAGGGATATAACTACACCTATCACCATGCCGATAAAAATCCCGATGCCGTTATCACAAGACAAACCGATACGGCGCTTGAATTTACTTACGAGCCCAACTCCATGATCGACGTCTTCGCGCGCCTTACCTATTCTGCGCGCGGCGGCTGGAGACTTCAGAACAAGTATTCTCACACCAAGGACTTTGAGGATATGGGTGCATCCCAGCTGATCTCTCTTGCTATGGGTGAGCTTCCGAACGTGGAAAAGGAAAAGTTGACCTACGAAACAGTGGAGGAGGGGGCTGTCAAGATCACGGCTCCCGACGGAAGCTATGCACTTTTGACGACCGACCCCTTCCTTTTGGAGTTTTATACGCCGAGCGGAGTGCTGGCACAAACGGTCAAGAGCCTTCGTTATTCTATGGAATACGGTGCGGTCAACGTAGGTGTTGTAAAGCTTGCCCTCAACTTCAGAGAGCCCATCTACGGCTCGGGTCAGCGCTTTGACGACGTCAACCTGTACGGAAAATCGTTGGTGCTTTATTCCACCGACGTTTGGGACAATCTCTTTACGACCGATTCCGCGTCTCAGTCCCAGGTAACGATTCCGTTCTTTACCAACATGCACGGCTCCGGTGTGTTTATGAACCGCAATGAATATATGGTTGCGGACGTTGGAGCCACCAATCCCCGCGAACTCAGCTTTACCATTTCCAACGGCTTGATCGATCTTTATATCTATACCACCGAATCCATTCCGGATGCTATCTCCAAGTACTGCGAGACGAGTGGTGCCAACGAGATCCCCGAGGATTGGACCTACGGAATGATCAATTGCCGCGCATATCCCGATTTCTCCGATTTGAACAAGACCTTTAAGATCATTGCCAAGATGGAGGAATACTCGCTCCCGTGGAACGGTGTTGTCGTACAGGGCTGGAGCACTTACGACGAATCGATGCACGCGGATCTCGAAAGGCTTTGCGCATACGTCCATTCTCTTGGCAAAAAGGTGATCGTTTACGTTGCAGTGGGCGATTTCCCGGGAGCTGTGGAGCTGGATGCGATCCTCACCGAGGAAAAAATCACCAAGCCGGAGTTCCCCACACCCAACTACTTTATGACCTACCGCAGCTCCAGCAATAAGGAGCATCTTGCGGGTCTGGATGAAAACGGCAAGAACATTTATGACAAAAAGATCCCGAACTGCGATGCGCAGCTGCTGGCGATCCAGATGCTGGATTCCGAGGCGATCCAGGCAAACGACTCCGCAAAGGCTTATTACTATCTCGATCTGACCGATGACGAGGCTGTGGAGTGGTTCTTTGAGGAATACTGGGAATATCTCCTCCACGACGTTGGTGTTGACGGTGCCAAGATCGACCTTGGCTTTATGCTACCCGATACGGCGGGAACGCTGACGATGGACGACGGTGCTATGACCACGGCGGGGTCCCACCACTGGTATGCGACCGCGTTTGCGGCAAAGCTTTGGAAGAAGATCTCCGAAAAGCCCGACAGCGGTATTGCGTTGGTCTGCGGCGGCGGCATTGGTTCTCAGCGCCTGTCTTACGTGAGCGGCGTGAACCAGTCGCGCGATTATAACCGTTTGCAAAGACAACTGACGGCAATGCTTTCCTCCGGTCTTTCCGGTATGGCGTTTACTGCGTTTGACATCGGAGGCTCCTCTTATCGCTTTGAGCCGCTCAACGCAAAGCAGGATGCGATCATCTTCCTGCGCTCTGTGCAGATGGCGGCATTCAGTCCCGCGATGCAAACTGCGGGAAGCGGAAGCGCCATCAAGCTTCCTTACGAATATGCGGAATATGAGGACGAGGAAGGGAACAGACCCTATGCTTACGTTACCGAGCTTTACCGTGCATACAGCATGCTTCACGATGCGCTGACGCCTTATATTGCCGAGTGCGCAAAGGAAGCAAACGAAACGGGTATGCCCCTTGTACGTCACTTGGTATTGCACTATGCAAATGATACCAAGGTGTATAGCATGAAGGATCAGTATATGCTTGGCAAGGCGTTTTTGGTAGCGCCCATGCTGCCTACGGCACCCGACGAAAACGGATCGCGTGACATCTACCTCCCCGAGGGTAAGTGGCTTGATATGCTTACGGGAGAAACCTATGAGGTGTCTTCCGCGGGTCAGACGCTTTCCGGCTATGCGGTATCCAAATCGCTGATTCCCGTATTCTACAATCTTAACGATACCTCCGATACGGCTCTTGAAGCCAAGGAGAACGTGCAGACGATGCTTGATTATATCAAAACCATCAAGTGATCTGTCCACGTATAAAAAAGGGGCTGTCTCAAATTTGTAATTTGAGACAGCCCCTCGCACGAAAAAGCCGACGGTAGGCTTTTTCGTGCCGGGGAATTTGCGCTTTTCGCTCACAAATCCTAAAAAACACGATCAAATAACGGGCGAAAATTGCGGTGTCGAGCCGCAAAGCAAAAACCACGGGGGTGTCGACCAAATGCAAAACGCATTTGAGACACCCCCTTTTTCCTATAGGTTAAATTTTAAAAATTACAGATCCTTTTTCATGTGGACCTTGGGATCGTAAGCAATGATCTCGTAGCCGCGCTTCCCGTAAAGTGAAAGGGCTGCAATGTTGGTATCGTTGGTGTGCAAATGAAATTCACACATTCCGTCTCTTTTGGCTGCCGCCTCCATAGCGTCCATAACAGCCTTTGCATATCCTCGCCCAGAATAAGCGGGAACGGTCGCCATCAAATCGAGATATGCAGCCGTTTCGGAACGAAAATGATAATAGAAGACAGCGGCACAAGCCAACTCCCCTTCTTCGTCCTCAATAGCAAACACGTACCCGCGTTCCAAATTCGTACGTGCAAATTTCAAAAGATCGACACGAGCGGAAAGTGCCATAGGCAGGGTTTTATCTATTTTTTGTAGAAACCGAAGAAAACGGGATTCGTCGGTACAACGGATAACCGGGGGGATGGTGGAATTCATGCCAATTTCCTTTCTGTGAATTAAATATCGTTTGCACAAACGTCCTCAAAAGTCTCGCGCTTGACAGCCACGTAGCTCTCGCCGCCCTTCAGCATGACCACGGGGGGACGCGGAATGCGGTTGTAATTGGATGCCATGGAATAGTTATAGGCACCCGTTGTCAAAACCGCCAGGATCTCTCCGCGCTGTACGTCCTCGGGAAGAGGCACGTCCTCTTGAAGAATATCTCCGCTCTCACAGCATCTTCCCACCACCGAGCAACGGAACTTCGGCGCGCAGCTTTCGGGACGCCCCGCAAGAAGCACCG
>JAZNEQ010000003.1:0-10009 GCA_045588715.1 Eubacteriales bacterium
GCTGTCGGTTTGAAAAGTTACATTTTAAAAGGCACAAAAAGCGCACCGCGCTTAATTTTCCGTATTATATGATAGCTTATTTCCACACACTTGTCAATATGTTTTTCAAAAATTGGGAGTATAAAATTATTACATAGCGTCGTTTGCAAACATGGAGCAGCACCCCGGAAGATAGCGGTCGCGTGCAACTCCCATCTTCGCCAAGGGACAGGTCTACCCTAACGACAAAAACCACGGACTGTTTTTGTACGATAGTCTTGTATGGATCTATTTTACAGTGGTATCACAATAGAAAAAGCACCGCTTTTGCGGTGCTTTTTCTATTGGCAGGGGCAGGAGGTCTTTACCCCCTTTTAAATGTAGTCCTGATGATATCAAACAGTTAGTTCCGTAACGTTTTTGCCGCTTGCAAGCTGCAAGGTGTATCCACGATAGCAGATCTTAACGTCAGCTCCTGTGGGGACAACGGCTGTGAGTAGAATATGAGTATCGTTGATCTTTTCCCATTTCACCGAGAGAGTCCCGCACACAAAGTCATAACTCGCGCAAGCATAAGAAATCGACTTCGGCACAGTTGGCATTATTACAGCGCTGTTTATATTGGACAGTGTCGGATTCACTCTGATCCCCGCGAGTTTTGAAATAAAGAGGTGTAAGATATCACCATAGAAGTGATGGTTCTGCGACTCATTAAACGCATTTGGCATCAGTGATTCAAAGAGAGCTGTACCGCCGAGCTTTATCATATTTCCATAAGAGGGACCATCTTCTCTCGTGATCATTTTCAAAGCAAGATCCGCGTCACCATTTTCAAAGAGAAGGTGGAAAATGTGACGAAGACCTATCATTCCGCAATATGCGTGTCCTCCCCTCGCCTCTATCATATCCACAAGCTTTGCATACGCCGCTTCCCTCTCCTCATCTGTAAAAAGTCCGAAGCGAAGTGCCAACGCCTGCGAGGTCTGGCACTCACCGGCGGCAATACTGCATTGTGGGTCGATAAGATGTTGACGGATAGCACTGCGCATTTCACTTTCGAGCTGCCGTGCGTATGCGCTCGCCTCTCTACGGCCGATAACGTCAAGCAAAAATGCGCTCTTTCCGGCCATTTCAAGCACCTGAACCGAATCGGTAAACTCAAGGGGTGAGGCAATTGCCTCGCCCTCTTCTCTTGGCTGACACCAATCGCCAAGACCGCATGCAACGAGACCTCGTTCATCCCTGCGAGACGCAATGTAGTGAAGATATTTTTCTATCATCTCGGCATTTTCGGATATAACGTCCGTTCTGCCGTCGTATCTGTAAATGTAATAAGGAATGTTTATAATAGCGGCATCCCAGGCAGGACCCGAGCCCCAAGCATACCCCCACGTAGCCGTAGGAATGATTCCCGGGAGCTTCCCCTCCTCTGTTTGTGCATACCTTGCGTTCTCGAGCCAAACCGAAAGAGGTTCGGCGCAGTGAAAGCCAAGAAGGAATTGATGCGCACTGACCGAAGCATCACCTGTCCAGCCGTTCTTTTCTCTGTGCGGGCAGTCTGTCGGAAAATGGTGAAAATTAGACATATCCGCACGTAAAGTCATCTCATAGAGTTGATTGACAGTGGGATCCGAGCATTCAAAATGCGAGCGCTTCGGCAATTCGGTATTAAATACCGCATAAGTCAAAAGTGTCTCCGTAGCCTGCTCGGGCGTGATCCCCTCGACGAAAGCATATCGGAAGCCGTGGTAAGTAAAGCTTGGGAAAAATATCTCCTCTTCCCCACCCTTAAGGTAATAGACGTCGCTTTGGAAATACCCAATATTCTTTGGCGTATCCTCCTTAACAGTGACCGTTGAGCCGATATGAAAGAGACCGTCACGCAGCTTTTCACCGTGCCTTATCGTAATTTTCTGTCCGCGCGTCCCCTTGATTTTTAGGCGACAGACTCCCGCAGTGTTTACTCCGAAGTCATAGAGCCATCCGTCGGGGACATAGCATTCCTCCATCGGACGACCGTCCTTATAATGCAAATAATAGAAATTGCTCTGTCTCTCTATACTGCGGGGCTTGAGTTCCTCACGTATTTTTATCGGTACAACACGCGAGGGAATGATCTTGCCCTTTGGGGCGTCGGCAATAGAGGCAAATGCCCACGCAGTGTCGTCAAAATCAGGCGTAGAAAATCCGCGCTCTTCCTTTCTTGCATCGTAAATAACACCAAGTCTATACATATCAAAAAGGATGGGTGACTCCGCAACCCTGAAGGTCTCGTCAGAATCAATATGTACCTCGCCTTTATCCGTAGCGATCGCTAACGTCATAGCAAGCTTTGGTGAAGATCGGAACGGAGACCGCGCGAATTCCCACGAGGATATGTCCTGATTGGCAAATCCGTTTCCAAGGATGACCGCCACGGCATTTTTGCCCCGGCGCAAATACGCCGAAAGATCATAACTGTCAAGGTATAAAAGGTGATCCGGATTGCTTATATACGGTGCTAAAAGTCCTTTGGTTATATTCTGCCCATTCAAGTACAGCTCGTAAAAGCCCGCAGCGGTGATATCAAGCCGTGCCGAGAGAATATTTCCCGTCAGCTCAAACGCCTTTCTGAATACAGGTGCCGCTACGTGCTCTTCAAGCGTGCAGTACTGATCCGTAGCTTTAATGAATTGCATCGTTTCTCCTTAGATTTGAATTTTATCAAAGCTTTCAAAAGCAACAACCATATTTTATCACACGCAATCGTATATGTCAACAAATAATTTTAGAGACACTTTCCTTATATGTGCCGCAATCTGAAAAACCATTGATCCATATTTTTTTGATTGATCTTGTCTCCGTCCGCGCTTGCGTTGCCGCTGATCCAAACGTCCGGCTTGATACCGCGCTCGGCAAGAAGGTCACACACCTTGGCGTTGATACAATTGATAATAAAGAGATTGACGATCGTGGACGCCGGGCTTGCCTTGCAGTCACAGCCCTTGATAGGAACAAGAGCCTCGCCGTTCGGCGTGTAATCGTTGATCACGATATCGGCAAGCTCATACAGACATTTACCGGACGGATGGCGGTTGTGTTGCTTTCTGTCGATCATGTCCGAAAGCTCGGGACAGGTGATCGCGATCAGCGGAATATGATGCGCTTTGCAGTATTCTGCGGTATCGATCGTAACCGCATTGATCCCGTATGCGTTGATCTGAAGCATCACGTCCCCCTCTTTTACGCGATAATAACGCATTACCTCGTTAGCGTACCCTACGACCCTTTCATTCCAGCGGGTGGCGCCGTGCTCACAGGAAAGTCCCGGATCGAGAATTGCGTCGGCACAGCAAAGCATTCCCGCTCTGTGGCACATTTCGATCGCCGCTATATTCGAGTGTCCGCCCGTTCCAAAAACATGAAACATTCCGCCCTTTTCTATGGTATCGGCAATGAGCTTGGCCGCTTGATCGATATTTTCCGACTGTTCTTTTACGACCCGCTCCAGCGTTGCGGTTACTTCAGAAAAATAATAAGCTGTGGTATCCATTTTTATGATTCTCCTTTACTTACAGATGTCTGATTTTGGGAAGAAGTTCTTCCTCGTATTTTTTGTTAAGGCGGTCGCCGTCCGGCATATTGGCACTTTGCCACACGGCGGGCATAATGCCGCGTGTCAACAGCAGATTGGCAGTTTCCATCATGATAAGGTTGATAGCAAAGCAATTTGCATAGGTTGAGGTTGAGCCCATTTTCTGATCCATCCCGTCAAGCTTTATAATTGCGTCGCCGAGAGGCAGGTGATTGTTGACGTATACGTCTACGAGATCCTTGAGATTTTGTCCCGAGGGATGTCGGCTTGGAGCATCCTTCGGCACGGTATCCGCAAAGGATGCCGAGGTAATTCCAATGGATCTGATGCCACGTTCACGGCAAAGAAGCGCGGAATCGACCGTCATAGAGTTGATGCCGTATGCATTCACGATGATCAAAACGTCGCCGCGTTGAAGTCGGTAAGAATCAAACACCGCCTTGGCGTACCCCGGGGTGCGTTCGACAATATTCGAACGTTTTGCTCCGTGGATCAGATTGGTTCCCGGATCAAGAATTGCATTGACGTATACAAGACCGCCCGCGCGCCACAAAACCTCTTCTACCGCAATATTCGAATGTCCTCCGGGACCTATCACGTTGATAAGTCTCCCCTCCTCTATTGCGTCGGCGCAGAGCCTGGCTGCTGCCCCGATCGTTTTTTCTTCTGTTTTTGCAATTGCCGTGATGATATCCGTAATACCGTCACGGTAAAGCGAAGCAATCGACATATGTTTGCCCTCCTAATGTTTTTTCTTAATTATATATTTTTTTCAGTTGGGCGTCGTGATATATTCTATTTATCTTTTCATAAATTCTACGATTTTAAAAAAACGTATTGCCTTCTTTCCAAAATTCAGATATAATAAATTGGGAAGAAGGTGATACGTATGAGCAACTCGCTCCCAAAGCGCTGGGATATAGGTGAAAGAACGTACGAAGCGCACGAGATCAATATCAGCGAGCCATCCAGCACACATTGGCATTCCTGCTTTCTTTTAACGCTCATTGTCGAGGGCGAGGGCGAACAGATCCTTAACGGAAGGAACGTGGAAATTTCAAAGGGGAGCATCCTCATTCTGTCCCCCGCAGATTTTCACAGTACTGCGTCGGTTTGCAAAAACACCGTGGCGTATACCGTAAAATTTTCGGATAAGATTTTCTACGATTCACTGACAAACGTATGCAAGCTATCCGACTTTCCCGTGGTGACAAGACTGGATGACAGCAATTTTGCAACCGCAAAAACACTTTTCAAGCTGCTTTTTGAAGAGCAAAAGCACGCCTTTCTCGCATCGCATATTTTTGCGATCGATCTGATTGAAGAGTTGGTCATCTTAGCACTGCGTGCCGGTAAAACAGAGGAGAGCGACGCGTCCCCCGACATGATCAACCGCGCCTTGGTTTACATACACTGCAATTTCCGTTCTCAAATAAAGGCAGCGGACGTTGCCAAGCACGTTGGATATTCCCCCAACTATTTCAGCGCGGAATTTAAAAGACAGATCGGCGTTGAGTTTCAGAAATATCTGTTGGATTCGCGCCTGGAATTTGCAAAAAGGCTTTTGCAGCTTTCACAGCTTTCTGTCACCGAGGTGTGCTTTGAGTGCGGATTTAACACGTATCAGCATTTTTCAAAAGCGTTTAAAAACAAATTTGGGATTTCTCCAAGGAACGTGAAGGAGCAAAAATATGAAAAAATCTGTGCTCGGGAAGGTTAATATTCCAACGGACGAGCTTCGCCGCGCGATATCGGGAAAGAAAATAGCCCTTATGATGAATACGAGCGCGACGGATCGCAGTGGTAAACTGCTTTTGGACGTGATCGCGGAAGAAAAATGGGCAACCGTCGAATTTTTCTTTGGAATGGAGCACGGCGTACGCGGAAATTTGTACGCATGTGACGGAAAGCTCCCCGCTGTGGATGAGCGCACAGGGATCCCGATCATCAATTTATACGATTATCCTGAGAAAATACCGCCTGTCGAGGAGATCGAGCGCGTTGATGCCGTAGTGTTTTGTGCCCAGGACGTTGGCGTCAGTCATTGGACGTATACGCCGTGGATGATGAAGCTGATCAGCGCCTGTGCCCGTGCAAAACGGGAGGTGATCGTTCTTGACCGTCCCAACCCCATTCGCGGTGATATTGTGGAGGGATGCCCCATAGAATCGAAATACGCCGGAAAGCATCTTCTTTCCGGATTTGAATATCCGCTCCGCCACGGAATGACAACGGGTGAGCTTGCCACGATGTATAATGAAGTTAAAGAGATCGGAGCCGAGCTTACGGTTATAAAAACCAGGGGCTGGCATCGGGATATGTGGTACGGTGAAACGGGGCTTCCCTGGTTGCCGCCGAGTCCCAATATTCCAACACCGGAATCCCCTCTTTTCTTCGCTACGACAGGGCTGATGCAAGCAGCAGACTTCTCTTTGGGATTGGGTACGACCACACCTTTTTCTTACGTAGGAGCACCGGATTTTTGCGGACACACTCTCGCCGAGGAATTGAACGCTCTCGAACTTGACGGGGTTCTGTTTGTTCCAAAGTATTATCAGGCGTTCGTTTCGGACAAGGAACGCGGAGGATACGCAACGAGGCTTACGCTTTGCGATGGCGTTATGATCGTCATAACAGACAAAAACGCATATAGACCCGTCACAACGCAGCTCCACGTTATGAACACCTTAAATCGGCTTTATCGCGACCGTGTCAATTTTGAATACAACGAAGCCCGTACCCGCATGGGGACCGATGAAATATGCGACATTCTTGCCGCAGGCAAAAGCTTGCTTCCGCTGATAGAAAAATGGGAACGTGAGGCAGAAAAATTCAAAATAGCACGTGAAAAATATCTCCTTTACTGAGTTTATAACAACCGCCTCAAAATTCAAAGCATTTGAGGCGGTTGTTTTTTTCTCCCGTCCGCAAAAAAAACTTTACAGCCCGTCGTTTTTATGCTATAATAAAGAAAATGATCCAACGGATGAAAAAGGGGGCGTTTTTTTGAAAACCGGATTGAACGTTTTTATTTTAACCGACATTGAAGGAATTGCGGGAATCGACACCATGCAAGAGATCGACCGCGAAAGTGATCAATTTGAGATCGCAGCCCAAAAATTATGCGAAAGCATCAACCTCGCCGTTGCCGCTTGCTTTGACGGGGGTGCCGACCGCGTTTATTACCTGGACGGTCACGCGGGCGGTGGCAACGTAAAAGAAGAGTGGATCGATCAAAGAGCCGTCAAATGCACGCTTGCCGAGTGGCAGAAGCTCTTGAAGAAAGGCGAGATCGACTGTCAGATCGAGCTTGGCGCCCATGCGCGCGCCGGAACCGTTGGCGGTTTTTTGGATCACACACTCTCCTCAAAAAGCATTTTTTCCATTTTGATCAACGGGCGCGAAATGAGCGAATTTTCGTTGCACGCGATCCTGTGCGCCAAATTTCAAGTACCGATCGTAGCCGTTACAGGTGACGAAGCTGCCTGCGTGCAGGCGCGGGAATACGTCCCGGGCGTATATACGGGTGCCGTCAAGGTCGCACATTGCCGCAACGTTGCCACGACCCACCCCAATGCCGACAAAATTTTGTACGAAACCGTAAAGACGGCACTTCTCAACCGTCATTCCGTCCCCCTTATTCCATTTGAAGAGCCAATTTGTGTAGAAGAGACCTTTTACCGAACCGATATGTGCGAGGAGGCTCTCGGGAGGGCGGGCGAAAGTGTCTCACGCGTGGATGCAAGAACACTGAAAAAAATCTCCGGCAGCATCTTTGACTATTCAGATCTTAAAATCTGATCCTTTCTTCGGTTTGTTTTTTATTCTGCCCCCTGTAACGTTACACGAAAAAGGAGTATTACGCATGAAGCTTGCCACAACAACGGGAGATTTTCTCGGGTATACGCACTCCCAGATCGAGGCCCTCGGCTATATCCGCGAAGCAGGTTTTTCTTATGCCGATTATAATTTTCACGCAGATCACTGCAACAGTACGGGTGTATACGCACAAGACTATGCTGCATATTTTGAGAAAATAAAGGAGGCGACAGAAAAGATCGGCATCCGCTTGGTGCAAGCGCACGCTCCAATGGGAGATCCCATTGACGAGGAAAACGAACAACTCATCGCGGATACAATTCGTTGCGTGGACGCTTGCGGCGCCTGGGGAATTCCCAACCTTGTCGTCCATTCAGGCTACACGCGCGATCTTAACAAGGAGCAAACGATTTTAAGAAATAAAGAATTTTACGCACCGATCCTCCGTCATGCCGAGAAATACGGCATCAATATTTTGGTAGAAAACTTTAACAAAATATGCGTTGACGGATATTATTGGATCGATAACGCCACCGATCTTTTGGAGCTTATTGAATACGTGGGGCATCCCCTCTTCCATGCCGTTTGGGATGTGGGGCATGCCAATCTTCAAGAAATGCCTCAGGATGAGGAGCTTAAAATTTTAGGAAGTCATGTCCGCGCGCTTCATATTCAAGACAATATGGGAGATGAAGATTCTCATCTTCTTCCCTTTCTCGGCACGGTGAATATGGATGCAGTTATGAACGGACTTAAAAATATAGGCTATCAAGGCTATTTTACTTTTGAAGTGGGTAAGATCTTTACCCCTCCCGAGCATAAACGCCCCTATCCTGCGGATACACGGCTTATCAATCCCTCGCTTGAATTAAAGCGTGCCGCCGAAAAGCTACTTTATGAAACGGGTAAGATCATCTTAGAAGCCTATGAATGCTTTGAAGAATAGTTCGGAAGCAGCGGGAACCAACAACAAAAAAGAGGGGCACGCCCCTACGAAAAACAATATGTGCGAAAAAAGGATACTGTGCCAATGCACAGTATCCTTTTTCGGTTATCTGCCGACAGGTCGATGCTCTTTGACTGTTAAAATTACTTAATTTCAACAGTTGCGCCTGCCTCGGTAAGGCTAGCCTTGATCTTCTCAGCCTCATCCTTGGAAACGCCTTCCTTAACAGCCTTAGGAGCGCCCTCAACGAGATCCTTTGCGTCCTTCAAGCCGAGACCGGTGAGCTCACGAACAACCTTGATAACGTCGAGCTTCTTAGCGCCGAAGCTTGCAAGGATAACGTCGAACTCGGTCTTCTCTTCTGCTGCGGGAGCTGCTGCGCCTGCTGCTGCAACAACACCAACGGGAGCTGCTGCGGATACGCCGAACTCTTCCTCAACTGCCTTTACGAGGTCGTTGAGCTCGAGAATGGTAAGGGACTTGATCTCTTCAAGAATGTTAGTAATCTTTTCGGATGCCATTTTTATTTACCTCCAAAATTTGAGTATTTTAAAATTTTATTTTTGAGTTTTCAGGGGACTCGTACCCCATAAAGTAAAGAAGTAGGTACGGGCAGAAAATTAAGCTTCTGCAGGAGCCTCTTCTGCGGGAGCAGCCTCTGCGCTCTCGCCGTCCTTGTCGCACACTGCCTTGATCGCATAAGCGAACTTGTACAGAGGAGACTGGATAGAACCGAGGAACTTTGCAATAAGAGTTTCCTTGTTGGGGATCTCTGCAAGAGCGTTGACGGTAGCCGCATCGATCACGGCGCCATCTACGTAGCCTGCGAGAATGCTGAAGGATTCTACCTTATCTGCATATTCCTTAAGAACCTTTGCTGCGATAACGGGATCGTTTTCGCTGATCGCGATCGCGGTCATTCCGCTAAGATACTGCTTCATGTCGCCGTAGCCGACCATGTCGCATGCTCTGCCGGTCATGGTGTTCTTCATAACGACGTACTTAACACCTGCTTCACGGAGAGCCTTACGCATT
Source organism: Eubacteriales bacterium (assembly GCA_045588715.1). Classification (GTDB taxonomy): domain Bacteria; phylum Bacillota; class Clostridia; order Oscillospirales; family CAG-272; genus UMGS1865. Next base: position 9,354 of record JAZNEQ010000003.1, read on the forward strand.
GCGGTGTCCTTGTCCACGGTAATACCCTGGTAGTTAACGACAACGCCTGCTGCGGAATTCTTGATCTGTTCTGCAAGGTCTGCAACGAGCTGTTGCTTTTGAGCAAGAATGGAATTGCTGGGCATTTTGTTTCACCTCCTGTTAGATTTTGGCGAATAAAAAAATCTCTCTTCCGGCAAGCACAGCTCCGCGAAGAAAGATTGAAAGCACAAATAGAGTGTTCAATTTTTTCCTCGGCAGGAAAGCAATTGCTTTTACCGGAACCTGCTGTCTTCGGATAACGGTGGTATTATATCACAACAAAACGGCTTTGTCAATCCTTTTTTTAAAAAAAGTTTATTTTTTTAGAAAATCCCCCATTTCAAGAAAAAATGTAGTATAATATAGTTAAAGATATCAACTTGAAACGGAGGCACTTATGTTTCGCCCTTTGATCAAAATCGCATCCTTCCTTTATTTTGTTATATACGCCTTTCTCCACAGCTATCACGTGCTCTTTCCCCGAAAAACCTTTAAATATAACATTTGGCGGCCTTAATACAACTCAGGGATTCACGCGCCTTGCGCCTTGCAAGCAAGCTTGCAGATCTTCAGGCGGTGAATGCGAACTTGCAGTTTGCTGCGCAAACCAAAATCAAATCAAAGTGTCACTCCGA
>JAZNEQ010000004.1:0-4787 GCA_045588715.1 Eubacteriales bacterium
CCCGCGTTTGCGGACATCAACTAAAAACGGCTTCCCACCTTGTTTTTTCGGAAGATTTGTGGTAAAATAAAAAGGCATAAATTCAAACGCTTTTGAAGAAGTCGGAGGCCAAGCGGTCTTAGGAAGACAATTAGGAAAACCAACTCCTTGGCTCACAGAACGACATGGCTACGATCCGACTTCCCGCGTTTGCGGACATCAACTAAAAACGGCTTCCCACCTTGTTTTTTCGGAAGATTTGTGGTAAAATAAAAAGGCATAAATTCAAACGCTTTTGAAGGGAGACCTCTATGAAGGATGTTTCAAGAAATTTGACCATGCTTTGCGATTTTTACGAGCTGACGATGAGCCAGGGGTATTTTTCGTGCGGCATGAAGGATAAGATCGTTTATTTCGATATGTTTTACCGCAACAATCCCGACGGCGGCGGATACGCCATTGCCGCAGGTCTTGAACAGGTCGTGGAATATATCAACAATTTGCGCTTTGACGAAGAGGATATCAAATATCTTCGTTCCAAAAACTGCTTTAGCGAGGAGTTTCTTGACTTTTTAAAAGATTTTCGCTTTCGGGGGGATATATGGGCAGTGCCCGAGGGGACGGTCGTGTTTCCGGGAGAACCGCTCCTTACCGTGCGCGGACGCGCGATCGAGGCGCAGTTTATTGAAACCTATGTTTTAATGATGATCAATCACCAATCCCTCATTGCAACCAAGGCGTCGCGCATTTCTCGCGCCGCAAAGGGAAGGGCGGTCAGCGAATTTGGGTCTCGCCGCGCACAGGGGGCGGACGGAGCGATCCTGGGCGCACGTGCCGCGTATATCGGCGGTGTCGGATCTACGGCGTGCACGATCGCAGACGAGCTTTACGGTGTTCCCGCCACGGGAACTATGGCACACTCCTGGGTGCAAATGTTTGATAGCGAATACGAAGCGTTCCGCACTTATTGCGAGATCTATCCCAACAGTGCCACCTTGCTTGTAGATACCTACAACGTCCTTGAATCGGGGATCCCCAACGCCATTCGCGTATTCAACGAGGTGCTCGCTCCCCGGGGTATTCAAAAATGTGCCATCCGCATTGATTCGGGTGACGTGACCTATCTTACCGTACAGGCGCGCAAAATGCTTGACGCGGCAGGGTGGACAAATTGTCGCATCGTCATCTCCAATTCTCTTGACGAATACCTCATTCGCGAGTTGATCCGCCAAGGCGCCAAGGTCGATGCTTTTGGTGTGGGTGAACGCTTGATCACCGCAAAGAGCGACCCTGTCTTTGGCGGTGTATACAAGGTTTGCGCTGTCGAGCGCGAGGACGGAAGCATTCTTCCCAAAATCAAGATCAGCGAAAACGTAGGCAAGATCACAACGCCGCATTTCAAAAAGGTCTACCGTCTGCGCGGCAAAGACACGGGCAAGGCAGAGGCAGATCTCATTTGCGTATGGGACGAGACCGTGGACGATACCAAGCCCATCGAGCTCTTCGATCCCGAGCACACGTGGAAGCGCAAACGGTTTGAGAACTTTACCGCGGAGGAATTGCTGGTTCCCGTTTTCAAAAACGGCGTGCAGGTGTATAAGCTCCCCACGCTTGACGAGATCCGTGCGCGCTGTGAAAGAGAGATCGGGGGAATGTGGGACGAGGTAAGAAGATTTAACAACCCCCATAACTATTACGTGGACCTTTCGCAAAAGCTGTGGAATATCAAGCAGGCAATGCTCAAATCCCGTGGCGGTTATACCGAATAACGGCTAAAAAACAACAACCGGCCTTTGCTCCCAAAAAGGAAGAAAGGTCGGTTGCTTTTTTATTGATATCAAACGTTAAAGCGGAAGAAAACGATGTCTCCGTCCTGCATAACGTATTCCTTGCCCTCACTGCGTAACACGCCTGCCTCCTTGGCAGCGTTCATCGAGCCGTACTTGACAAGATCGGGGAACGCCAACACCTCGGCTCTGATAAATCCGCGCTCGATATCCGAGTGGATCTTACCTGCGGCACGGGGTGCCTTGGTGCCCTTGCGAATGGTCTATGCACGGCACTCATCGGGGCCTGCCGTTAAAAAGCTGATCAGTCCCAAAAGGGAATAGCTTGCCTTGATCAGTCGGTCAAGACCGCTTTCGTCAATTCCGAGGTCGGTCAAAAACATTGCTTTTTCCTCGGTGTCAAGCTGTGCGATCTCTGCCTCGATCTGACAGCAGATGGGGATGATCTCGGAATGCTCGCTTTCGGCGTAAGCCTTCAGTGCAAGATACGCCTCGGTATCGGGCTCTGTCGCGGCATAGTCCTCGTTTACGTTGGCAACGTAGATCACGGGCTTGCGGGTCAAGAGGGGAGTGTCGTAGAGGCAAGCCTCCTCGTCCTCGTCAAGCTCCACCGTGCGCGCACACTTGCCTTCTGCCAAAGCTGCCATCAGCTTTTCAAAAACGGCAAGCTCTGCACCGTACTTTTTGTCTGCCTTCATTGCCTTTCTGGTGCGGTCCATTCTTCTTTCCAGTACTTCCATATCGGCAAAGATCAGCTCTAAGTTGATGGTTTCAAGGTCTCGCATCGGGTTGATCTTTCCGTCTACGTGAATGATGTTATCGTCCTCAAAGCAACGAACAACGTGTAAGATCGCATCTACCTCGCGGATATTGGCAAGGAATTGGTTTCCCAGTCCTTCGCCCTTAGACGCCCCCTTGACAAGTCCCGCAATGTCAACAAATTCGATCACGGCAGGGGTGTACTTGTTGGGGTGATGTATATTGGCAAGAAAGTCAAGGCGGCTGTCGGGCACCGTTACCACACCCACGTTGGGTTCAATTGTGCAAAAGGGATAGTTTGCGGATTCCGCTCCCTCATTTGTCAAAGCGTTAAAAAGTGTGCTTTTGCCAACGTTGGGCAATCCTACGATACCAAGTTTCATTTTGTTTACGGCTCCTTTATTTTACAATGGTGCTTCATATCAAAGTGCCTGTGATGCACTTGAAGTCTTTTGCGTGTTGTGTCTATTTTAACTTTTATATTATATCATAGTTGCATTTCTTTTTCAATAGTTAAATCTGATTTTTCTTAGTTAAAGTTTCGAGGACTTTTTTCTTCTGCTTCCCTCGGGAAGCCATAAAATTTTAAGATACACGGATCAACTATTCTTGCTCGAAGCAAGCACGGAAGGTTGTATGGAGGTTACCCTTCGTGCTTATTATATCATACTCATTGGGGTAAAGCAATAGGGTTTGCCCATTCTGGCAGAGTTGTGGCACAAACTTGGCAAAATCGGTGTAAAAAATTATAAAAGTTTTTATAAACTCACAAAACCCATCGCTTCATTACGAAACGAGGTCTGATTTCAATCTTTTTTCTGTTTGTCTGCATTATGGTCGCAAAGACTTATCACAACATTATGTATCGTCACAAGCCCTGCACTAAGCAACGCACCACCAATAATATCGGTGATCCAATGCACACCTGAGACAAGTCTGCCTATCACCATAAATGCGGTGAAGGCTACGATTGTGATAACAGCGCACCGCCTGAGAACGGTATTTTTGATACGCACGTTCAGCTGCATCGCTGCCGTCGGCATCACGCACATAACGAGCATTGTTGTTGATGACGGATACGAGGCTTCAAGATAGCCATCAATGAGTGTAGGTCTGTAATTGATGACCACCACCTCAAAGAATATGTACGCTACCATTACAACGATATAAAACACACCGAGCGCGAGAATGCTATGATCTACCTTCCACAAACTTTTGCGCTTGATTAACTGCACAAGTCCGAGAATGGCAAATCCAAGTGCCACGGCTATTGGAACAATCCCCAACCAATCGGTTACGGTGTAGAGAAGCCAATTCACACCCGTAAGCTCGTGTACGAATCCGTTTAGTGTCGCAAAGCCAACCGACGAACCTTCGGGGCCGATTGCTCGCACGTCAACGAAGTGAACTAATACCGTCCATAACACAAATACCGCAAGCAAGCCCACTCCTCCCCAAAACAACTTTCTGTTTTTCTTTTCCATTATCCTTTAACCTTCCTTTTGTGTATTGGCTTTCGCCTGAATACATTTTAACGGAAGGCACGGGGATATACAAGAAACGAGCCGTCACGGGCGTGATACGTTTCGTGTCATCTGCGTTTTATGAGCATTAAAGCCTTAATTGCCAAGAGAGCAAACGCAAATACGGCGGCATAGGGCTGTGAGCTTATCATAAAGGCTAAGACAGCGATCGCACAGAGTATCAGCGAAATCATTGTTTTGCTTTTTACCCAAGCCACCCATTGGCAGTTTTGTAATGCGAGTGTTAGAATGCCCATTACGATCATCGAGATGACAACGGCAAAGTACGCTGTTTTTAAGTACGGCTGAACGCCGTCAAGCGCGATAAGCGACACGCTCTGAATAATTCCGTCTGCTTTTTCGGCAAAGAACGGCAGAAAAAGGAGCATTGCAATACAAAGATCGAGTAGACCGTATATCAAATCATAAAAATGCTTTTCTTTTCGTTTGTTATCTTCTTCAGCTATCGTCAGCATCTCGCCCGAGGAGAGCAGTTCGTCAACCGTCACCGAAAAGAATTTCGCAATCGCTTTTAACGACTCAATATTCGGGTAACCTCTGCCTGACTCCCATTTTGAGATTGCGGTTCGAGACACGTAAAGCTGTTCGGCAAGTTCCTCTTGCGTAAGCCCCTTCTGTTTTCTTAATTCTTGAAGTTTTTCGTTAAATTCCATATTAAATCCTATGCAAATTACACTATATTCTCACCAACAAATTGGAATTTGACGGTATTACAACA
>JAZNEQ010000005.1:0-40294 GCA_045588715.1 Eubacteriales bacterium
GACCGTAATAGCGATCATAACGCAAAGTGAACTGACCCCGGTATTTTCACCGAGGATTTTCGGTGCTATGATATTACCGTCGATTTGTTGAACGATGCCATTACAAAGAAGAAAAGGAATGACCTTAATGGGATCGGTTAATAAAATGATCACAGCAGATGGAATTACGCCAATAAACGGACCGATGATTGGGACGATATCCGTAATACCAACGATCACTGCGATCAAAAGCGCGTATGGAACCTGCATGATCGAAATGATGACGTAAACCAATACGCCCACAATGCTTGAGTCAAGAATTTTTCCTCTGAAAAAACCACCGAAGGAGCGATCGGCAATGGTACAAATGCTTGTAATATGGGTGTTGACGGTGTCACTGAAGAACGCAGCGCGCAGGCGCATCACCTGGGCATAACAGCGCTCCTTGGAATACAGCAGATAAAACGAGATAAAAACACCGAAAATAATATCGAGCGAGATCAACAGCACGTTTCCTAAAATATTGAGCAGGGAAGTGATGTTGTTGTAGGTTAAAACATTTTGCAACAGTGTTTGCAGATCAAGGCTTGCAAGGAAATCGGCAATAGAACGGTTGATATCCTCGTAAACCAGAGGGGCGATCTGGGTGGAAAAGTTTGCGTTTGCATACTCGATCAGATCGTTGACGCTTGTCAATGCATTTTTTAAATAACTTTCGTAGCTGTTAAAAAAGTCAAGAATGCTTCCTATCAATTGAGGAACGATCAGCATGATCAGCGTTGCTAAAATTAAAAGAAGAATCAGATAGGTTACGATCAAAGAAAGGATCCGGCGCAGCTTGTGCGGATGCACCCCAAAAAACAATTTGCGTTCAAACGTTCGGAAAATAGGATTGCAAATATACGCAATGACAAGTCCGATCAATACCGGGCGAAGGATAAACATTACGTAATTGAGCCAAATGCTTATTTTTTCCGCGTGCAAAACCGCAAAGAGCAGCATGAAAGCCAATAGAAAAACAGAAACGAAAAGGAAGATCTTTTTTCTTTGCAAGGCCATCTTACTTTTCCTCCTTTCTCATCACTGTGCTCTTTATTTGAGAAAAAGAAGCCTTTGTTTTTTCGCGTATGTTTTTTTGCATTTCACCTACCGAGAATTGGGTCATTATCTCGGGAGAAATCGTGTTGAAGAGATGCTGTTTGGAACCGAAGCGGTGTATCGCCGCGCAAATTCGATCGATTTTGCTGATGTTCGCTTCCATGCCGAGATCGGTCCATCTCATCGTCCGCAATGCACGGCGCTCGATTCTGCTGATCAGTTTGTTCGTTCTGGCAAGGTTGCTCTCCATCGGGTCTATGATAGGATCGGGCGCATAGTAGTTTTCCACGTCGCTCGGTCTGCGCTTCTTTTCCAATCTTCTTTCAACAATAGAGTTTCCAAAGTCAAGGACCGTTGCAAATAACGGGACTCCAAGCAGTACACCTACAAAACCAAACAGGGCACCCATAACGCAGATCGCAATGATGACACACAGAGAGCTGACTCCCGTGTTATTGCCAAGGATCTTAGGGCTTAAAATGTTGGTTTCGATTTGGAAAACAAGAACAACGATAACGAGAAACGGCAAAATCTTTGTGTAGTCTGACAAAAGGACAAGAAGTGTTGTAGGGACAGCACCTATGATAAATCCAATATAAGGGATGATATTGAGTACCGCTATGAAAGACGAAAGAACGATTGCATAGGGAATGCCAAACAAAAGAAAGAGAATGTATAAAAGGGTGCCAATAATCAAAGAATCAAAAATTCTTCCTTCAAAGAATTTTCCGAAGAGATTATCAATGGTTGTGCAAAGTCTCGTAATTCTTTTGTTGGTCTTGTCGCTGAACATTGCGTTGCGAAATTTCATTACCTGTGCATAACGCTTTTCCTTTGAACTTAAAAGATAAAGCGAGATAAACAGGGCAAAGATAACGTCGGTAAGTGCGGAAAAGAACGTGCTTGCGGCGGAAAAAACAAATTGGATATCGATTTGCGAAAGATAGCCCTCCAGTATTTTATACAGGGCTTGAGAGACGTGAGTGCCATCGATCGGCTTGAAGAAATCGCTCTTTCCGATAGTGTTTTGGAGGAAGCGGTTCATTCCTCCAAGAAGAACGTTGATTCCTTCTGCTGCAGAATCGATATACATACCGTAGTCTCCGATAAAGGAAATCAAAGCGCCGATCAATTGAGGAATGATCAAAAGAATCAAAAGGATAATCAAGGAAATGAAAAGGATATACGTGCAAAGCAAGGAAAGCACGCGTCGAAGAGAAGACGGGTAGATCCTTGAAAACGGCTTTCTCTCAAAAAAATGAAAGATGGGCTTTAGGATATACGCAAAGGCGAGTCCTAAAAGAACCGGCATAAAAAGATCTAAAACCGATGCTAACCATTGATTGATCTCAAAATAGTAGGCTATTAAGATCAACGCAAAAAAAGCCGCGGCATACCAAAAAGCAGCCGAGATTATTTTATTGTTGAAAGTATTTTTGCTGACAGGAAGCATCCGAAAAGTCACTCCTTTTGTATGGTTGCGTATATATATTAATTTTATACTAAATTATAATTGAAGTCAATAGTTTTTTAATATTTTCAAATTTATTTCACGGAAATGTTGCAAAAGAGCTTGATTTGTGTTACAATATAAAGGAATTTGATCGTGAGGAGAAATACATATGCTCATCGAAGAAGCAAACGCCAAGATCAACGTATATCTTGACGTTACCTCGAAACGCGAAGATGGTTATCATAACATTGTCAGCATTATGCAAACCGTCGCTCTGTGCGACATTGTCTCCGTTGATTTTGTCTCTTCTAAAGAAAATTCCATTTTACTTGACGCGATTGGCAATCCCAATATGCCCACCGATGAAAAAAATCTTGCTTATCGCGCAGCGAATCTTTTTTTGCAAGAAACGGGTATTATAGGTAAAGTGACGATCCATATCGAAAAGCATATTCCCATGGCTGCGGGACTTGCCGGCGGTAGCGCAGATGCCGCTGCTGTTTTACGCGGGCTGAACAGGCTGTGCGGCTTTCCTTTTTCTACGGACAAGCTTTGTGCTCTCGGTTCCACCCTCGGTGCAGATATTCCGTTTTGCATTCGACGCGGAAGTGCTTTGGTAACCGGAATTGGTGACGTCCAAAAAAGCGTTTCTCCAATGCCTCCCTCCCACATTGTGATCGCCTGTCAAGGAAACGGTGTTTCCACTCCTGCGGCATACAGTGCGTTGGATGAGAAATACGCACATTTTAAGATGTCTCATCCATCTTTGAATAACTACGAAGGTATTCTCAATGCTTGGAAAAACAAGGATCCGATCGAGGCTTGTAATTACTTTTTTAACATTTTTGAGGAGGTCGTGCCAAAGCAATATCCATGCGTCCTATTCCTCAAAAAGGAAATGATGGAGCTTGGAGCCATTCGCTCTATGATGAGCGGAAGCGGTCCTTCTGTGTTTGGGATCTTTCCATCCTACGAAGCTGCCAAAAAGGCACAGGAGCACTTGTTGTCACAGGGAGCAGCTGCCTTTCTAACACAACCGAAAGAACGTGAAGCGGTAGTTGTATCGTAAAGAAAAAGCATTTGTTCATACGGAGTTCATGCCGTTACGGTAAAATAATACGTCACGAAAGTTTAACGGGGGATTCCCCCTGAAAGGATTTCATTTTGAAAAAAGAAAAACATGTAACTGCTTGCAGAAGAAAAACGTCGATCGGAGGACAGGCGTTGATTGAGGGTATCATGATGAGAGGCCCCAAAATGACCGCAATGGCGGTCAGAAACACCGAGGGCGAGATCGTCGTTGAGGAATTCGAAACCAAGGGTGTAAACCGCCCGTCGATCTGTCGCTGGCCGATCATACGCGGAATATTTGGATATATCGACAGCATGACGCTTGGCTACAAATGCCTTATGCGATCTGCCGAGCTTGCGGGGCTTGAGGATCTTGTTGAAGAAAAACCCAAGAAAGAAAAGAAAACAAAACAAAACGAAACGGTACAAGATGCAACGAAAGAATCCACGTCCGTCACAGAGGATGAAACGCAATCCTCCAAAAAAGAATCGGATGACAAGCTGCCTTCTTGGGTGATGACTCTTACAATGGTCATCAGTCTCGTTTTTGGAATTGCGTTGGCGTTGGGGCTTTTTCTTTTCTTACCTTCATTTTTGTTTGATCTTGCGGCGCATTATATCAATTTTTTGAAGGGGGACAACGCAATTGCGAATTCTTTGATCAAATCTGCATTTGAAGGAATTCTGCGTGTGCTTCTTTTGGTTGCTTACATGGGTGCCATTGCGCTCATGAAGGATATTCGCAGAACCTTTATGTTCCACGGAGCCGAGCATAAAACTATTTTTTGCTATGAAGCCGGGCTTGAATTAACCGTGGAAAACGTGCGTGCTCAGCGCCGTTTCCACCCCAGATGCGGAACCTCATTTTTAATTTTAATGGTTCTGGTCAGTATTTTCGTCTCTTTCTTCATCGATCCCGTTTCCATTGCGATCACAGGAAACACGCTGCCAACTATTTTCCGTGTTCTTGTAAAGCTTTTATTGGTTCCCGTCATTGTGGGGCTTGGGTATGAACTGATCAAGTTCGCGGGCAGACACGATAATTTTCTTACCCGTCTGATTTCTCTGCCCGGTGTATGGCTCCAGCACATTACGGTTTTTGAACCGACGGATGATATGATCGAATGCGCTATTACAGCCGTAAAAAGAGTAATTCCCGATGATCATAGTGACAATTGGTAATAAGAGGTGATATTTTTGGATATAATCAAAACGCAGGCAGAAGCGGTGATCAAAGAATTGATAGAGAAAGCCTCGCTTTCAAAGGGACAGATATTGGTCATTGGGTGCTCATCCTCAGAGATCGTTGGCGAAACCATAGGACACGGCTCCAGCTTTGAAACCGCACAGGCTGTTTTCGATACGATTTACCCTATATTGAAGAAGCATGGAATTTATCTTGCGGCTCAATGCTGCGAACACTTGAACCGCGCTCTGATCATCGAAAGAGAATGTGCCGAAAAATACGGCCTTGAAGAGGTTGCTGTGGTTCCTCAACCCAAGGCAGGAGGTTCTTTTGCAACCTCTGCCTGGCTCGCATTTTCCTCTCCTGTGGCCGTAGAGCATATTCGGGCACATGCCGGGCTGGATATTGGCGGGACTTTGATTGGAATGCATCTACGCGAGGTTGCGGTTCCCGTGCGCCTTTCCATCAACAAGATAGGGAACGCAACACTTTTATGTGCAAGAACGCGCCCTAAGTATATCGGCGGAATCAGAGCAAGATACGAATAATCGTTTTTTCGATCTTGGACTGTTATTTTTGGTCCTATTTTACACAATCCTTTAAAAAAATGCAGACATTTCTATTGACAATTCATGGCATTTTATGCTATAATTATCATCGAGAGTTCTTTTCCGCTTTTTGCGGGTGTACATAATCTTAGAGGGGGGCCATAGAATCAATGGAGATTGCTATTATTGCACACGACTTAAAAAAAGAATTGATGACTCAGTTCTGCATCGCGTACTGCGGTATCCTGAGTAAGCACAATTTGTGCGCTACGAGTATTACCGCAAAATATATTTCCGAAGCAACCGGACTTGAGATCGAACGCCTCATGACCGGTATGCAGGGAGGCATGCAACAAATCGCATCTCGCATTTCTTGTAATGAAATCGACGTTCTTTTGTATTTTAAAGATACACGCCAGGATGCAACGCCCGATGAAGGGGAAGCCGAACTTTTGCGCTTATGTGATCTTTATAACGTCCCCGTCGCAACCAATATTGCTACGGCGGAGGTGATCGTCACTGCGCTCGACCGTGGAGATTTGGATTGGAGGGAGATCATCAATCCACGCTCTGCCTATAATATGAAGCTTAAGGCAAAGGCTACTGCCGAATGATCAAAAGCCACAGATAAGACACGTCTTGTAATATTTACATCTCAGAGAAGGGGTCGTTTCCTTACGGATTCGCTGTGAGATCCCGGTGTAAGATTGCAAGGTACCACTGATCTGTTTATCTGAAAAGCATTAATGAAGTGAAACGTCCGGGTGGAACCGTGCGGAATTATCCACACCCCGAACAGACCCCTATAAAAGGTCTGTAGGGGTGTGATTTTTGTTATTTATTTCATCAAATGAAAGAGAGGATATTAAGAATGAAACTCAAAATAAACGGTGTTGAAAGGGAATTCGAAGCTCCTGTTACGGTATACGATGCCGCACGCGAAATGGAACTGATTACAAGAGCGGTCATTGGTGCGCAGATCGGTAACAAAACGGTGGCCTTGACCGAAATGGTGAGTGAAGATACAGACGTACAGCTCCTTACGTTTGAGGATGCGGCAGGAAAGCATCTTTTCCGCCATACTGCCTCGCACATCCTTGCACAGGCGGTAAAAAGACTTTATCCCGCGGCAAAGCTTACCATTGGTCCTGCTGTCGAAAACGGGTACTATTACGATATTGATTCCGAGGTTGCTTTCTCTCCCGAGGCACTGAAGGCGATCGAGGCAGAAATGAAAAAGATCGTAAAGGAAAATCATAAGATCGAGAGATTTGAGCTTCCGCGTGCCGAAGCGCTTGCTTTGATGGAAGAAAAGGATGAGCCCTACAAGGTACAGCTTATCAATGAGCTTCCCGAGGATGCAGTCATCAGCTTTTACCGTCAGGGCGAATTTGTTGACCTTTGCGCGGGGCCCCATCTTTTCAGTACCGGTGCAGTTAAGGCATTTAAGTTGACACAGTGTACGGGAGCATACTGGAAGGGCGACCAAAACAACAAAATGCTCCAACGAATCTACGGCATTGCTTTTCCCTCCAAAGAAGAACTGAATGCTTACGTATTACAACAGGAGGAGGCACTCAAGCGCGATCATAATAAACTTGGTCGCGATCTCGAACTTTTTACAACGGTCGATGTGATCGGTCAAGGGCTTCCCGTAATGCTTCCCAAGGGTGCGCGTGTGATCCAGCTTCTCCAAAGATGGATCGAGGATGAGGAACAAAAGCGCGGATATCTTTTAACCAAAACGCCCTTGATGGCAAAAAGAGAGCTTTATAAGATCTCGGGGCACTGGGATCACTATCTTGACGGCATGTTTGTTCTGGGAGATCCCCATGACGAAACCAAGGAATGCTTTGCTCTTCGCCCTATGACCTGTCCCTTCCAATATCAAGTGTTCCTCAATAAAAAGCGCTCCTACAGAGATCTTCCCATGCGTCTTGGAGAAACCTCCACTCTGTTCCGTAACGAGGATTCCGGAGAAATGCACGGCTTGATTCGCGTGCGTCAGTTTACCATCTCCGAGGGGCACCTCATCCTTCGTCCCGACCAGCTTGCCGAGGAATTTAAGGGATGCTTGGAGCTGGCTATGTATTCACTGGAAACGCTCGGTCTTAAAGAGGACTGCTCCTTCCGCTTCTCTCAATGGGATCCCGCACGTACAGACAAATACGAGGGTACGCCCGAGCAATGGAATGAAGCGCAGAGCATCATGAAACAGCTTTTGGACGAAAACGGAATTCAATACACCATTGGAATTGACGAGGCTGCCTTCTACGGTCCTAAGTTGGATATTCAGATCAAAAACGTATTTGGTAAAGAGGACACTCTGGTCACCATTCAGATCGATATGCTCCTTGCAAAGAAGTTTGGAATGGAATACGTAGATTCCAACAACCAAATGGTAACGCCCTACATTATCCACCGTACCTCCATGGGATGTTATGAAAGAACACTGGCGCTTCTCATTGAAAAATATGCAGGTGCCTTCCCGCTGTGGCTTGCTCCCGAGCAGGTCAGAATCCTTCCGATCGGCGACGAGCACGTCGAATACGCAAAACAGGTTCAAAACAAGCTTTCCGCTGTCGGATTGCGAGTAGAGCTTGACGATTCCTCTAATACGATCGGTTATAAGATCAGAAATACCCAGCTTCAAAAGGTGCCCTATATGCTTGTCATCGGTGCAAAAGAAATGGAGGAGGGAACCGTTGCGGTGCGCAACCGCGCAGGTGAAACGGTAACCAAACCCGTAGATGCCTTCCTTGCCGAGGCACTTCTTGAGGTTGCGGAAAAAAGAAGATAATTAAAAATAAATTCACCCAACAGCACGTTTTTGCCAGTATAAAAGGCAGAAACGTGCTGTTGTTCATATTTCGATTTTTGAAATCATAAATTGTTTTGAGGTGATATTATGAAAAGAAAGTTATATCGACTGACGGGAATCCTTTTGACCGTCCTTTTCCTCGTGGGCAGTATAATACCGTGCTACGCAGAGGAAACAATCATTTCCTCCACTCCCCAAAATGAAGTTTCCGTATTTGGAATCAAAGAGGGAAGTCTGAATCTTCCCTGCAAAAGTGCAATTTTAATGGAAGAAAAAACAGGGACTGTTCTTTATCTTCAAAACGCCGATGAAGCACTTCCTCCTGCCTCGGTCACAAAAATCATGACTCTTTTATTGATCATGGAAGCGGTTGATAAAGGAACGGTACACCTTGATACCCCCGTTACAGTTTCCGCAAATGCCGCTTCAATGGGAGGATCCCAGGTCTTTTTAAAGGAAGGAGAGCAAATGCCGCTTGAGGATCTTTTAAAAAGTGTGGTGATCGCTTCTGCCAATGATGCCGCCGTTGCTTTGGCAGAACATATTTGCGGAAGCGTTGGATCTTTTGTAGAAAAAATGAACGCAAAAGCGGCGGCACTCGGAATGACTTCTACCAACTTTGAAAACGTAACGGGACTTGACGACACCGCCGAAAATCATGTTACAAGTGCCAGAGATATTGCGTTGATGTCCCGCGCCCTGATTTCTTATTCCGACATTTTAAAGTATAGTTCTATTTGGATGGATAGCATCAGAAATGGAGAATTTGGCCTTACCAACACCAATCGTTTGGTGCGTTATTATCAAGGTTGTACCGGATTGAAAACAGGCTCTACCTCCAAGGCAGGTTTTTGTGTAAGTGCCACCGCAAAGCGCGACGGATTATCCTTAATTTGCGTAATTATGGGTGCTGAAAGCCGAGATATAAGAAATGCAAGCGCCACACAGCTTTTGGATTGGGGATTTGCCAATTACGCACTGTTTGAGAGTGAAGGGGGGAGCCTTCCTCCAATCGAGCTGGTAGGAGGCACCAAATCCAATTGTGAGATCGAATATCCGCGCTTTCTTATGGTAGTTGAGAAAGCAAAGCTTTCTACGGTTGAAAAAAGAGTGGTTCTGCCGCAAAGAGCTACGGCACCGATTGCAGCAGGAGATACAGTGGGAACACTTGAATTTTCAATCGATAACAAAACGATTGGTAGCGTTCCCATCACATCTACCGAGACCGTAAAGAAGATATCTTTTTTTGAAATTTTCGAGAGAATTTTTATAAAAGTCTTATTTATTTAACAGTTTTTTCATCATGCTTTCGGTGTGTGCTTTTTTGTGTTATTTTTGACAATTTTTTTGTTTCTTTTTTTGTCAAAAAGACTTGTATTTTAAAAAACAGTGATGTATAATAGGAATGTTAGTTTTATATCAGTAAGGATGGTTCTCTCAATGGCAATTCAACTCAATAACAAGTACGTTTCTTCATTCGTAGGCGAACACGAAATTCTCCAAATGCAACCCCAAGTTTCTACAGCTCACAAAATGTTGCGTGAAAAAAGCGGTCCCGGCAACGCTTTTTTGGGTTGGTTGGATCTTCCTCTTGATTATGACAAAGAGGAATTTGCAAGAATTAAAGCAACAGCTCAAAAGATCCAAAGCAAATGCGATATTTTGATTGTAATAGGCATCGGAGGTTCTTATCTTGGTTCTCGTGCAGTTATTGAGTTCTTAAAAACACCGTTTTATAATTCGCTACCCAAAAAGACACCCGACATTTACTATGCGGGACATGTGATCAGCGCAGACGCTCTTAATGAGGTGCTTACCCTTTGCGAAGGGAAGGACGTTTGCGTAAACGTAATTTCCAAGTCGGGAACTACGACCGAACCCGCAATCGCGTTCCGCGTATTCCGTGCTTTCCTTGAAAAAAAGTACGGCAAGGAAGAAGCACGCGAGCGCATCTTTGTTACCACAGATAAGTCGCGTGGAACTCTGAAAGCCTTTTCTACCGACGAGGGATACGAGACCTTTGTGATCCCGGATAACGTTGGCGGTCGTTTTTCCGTTCTTACCGCTTGCGGACTTTTGCCGATCGCGGTAGCAGGAATCGATATTGATGAATTGATGAAGGGTGCTGCATCCGCTCGTTCTACATATGAGAACGACGATTTGGCACTCAATGATTGCTATCGCTATGCTGCAATCAGAAACATTCTTTACCGCAAAGGAAAGAACGTTGAAGTTTTGGCTAGCTACGAGCCGTTTATGGCAATGCTTTGCGAATGGTGGAAGCAGCTTTACGGCGAGAGTGAAGGGAAGGATCAACGCGGTATTTTCCCCGCCTCCGTTGTCTTCTCCACCGATCTCCATTCTATGGGTCAATACATTCAGGATGGGGAAAGGATGCTGTTTGAAACCGTACTCGATATAGAGGATACCGGCGCAAGGTTTGAGATCCCGAACGATCCCGGCAACGTCGACGGACTCAACTTCCTTTCCGGTATGGATCTTAACAGCGTTAAGAAAAGAGCGATGGAAGGCACTATTTTGGCACACGTTGACGGTGGCGTTCCCAATCTTGTAATTTCGGTAAGCGAAAGAAGCGCTTTTGTTTTGGGCGAATTGCTCTATTTCTTTGAACTGGCTTGCGCGATCTCCGGTTACCTTTTGGCGGTAAACCCCTTCAATCAGCCCGGAGTTGAATCCTACAAGAAAAACATGTTTGCTTTGCTTGGAAAGCCCGGATATGAGGATCTTAGATCTTCGCTGGAGGAAAGGCTCGCTTCCCGTTGAAAAAAAACGAAAAAATGTTAAATTATATCCAAAATAGCTATTGACTTTGCTAACAAAATTTGGTATAATGTATACACGGAAACGGAAAAATCCGATTCCACACTGATTTGTGGAGGTTATCATTATGTTAAAATTAATTATCGGCGTAAAAGGTACCGGAAAAACCAAAACCTTGATCAATCTGGTAAACGGTGCACTTGAGGTTACCAAGGGCGATGTTGTTTGCATCGAAAAAGGAACCCAGCTGAGATACGATATCAAACCGGCGGCACGTCTTATTAACGCCGATGAATATATGATCAAGGATGCGCAGTCTCTTTATGGATTTATTGCAGGCATTCTTGCAAGCAACCACGACGTTACCGATCTTTTTGTTGACGGAACCCTTCGAATCTGCCAGCGCGACATGGCAGCATTTGATTGTCTCCTTGTTGAGCTTGAAAAGCTTCTTGAGAAGATCGACATCAATCTTACGATGACGGTTTCCATGCCTGCGGAAACGGCTTCGGATACGGTTCGCAAATTTATTTAAGCTTTTTATTAAGTCATAAAAGCCGCAGTTCTGCGCTGATCTTACTGCAGAACCGCGGCTTTTAAATTTTCACAGGAGGGCGTCGGTCATGATATTGATCATTGCGGAAAAACCAAGCCTTGCTCGCAATATTGCTGCCGGAATCGGCGTACCCATGCAAAAGAAGCAAGGCTATATGGAGGGCGGCAACTATCTTATTACGTGGGCATTTGGCCATTTGTTTTCTCTGTGTGATATCGAAGCGTATCATCCGCAAGAAAACGGCTCTACCCGATGGACAATGTCCAACCTTCCATGCTTTCCGGATGAATTTCGGTTTGAATTGCGAAAGGGAAGCGATAAACAGATAGATAGCGGAGTGAAACGTCAGTTTGAGATCATTTGTTCGCTTTGCACCCGCCCGGACGTTGACACCATTGTAAACGCGGGAGATGCTGACCGTGAGGGGGAGATCATTGTTCGCCTTTGCATTGACCATGCGCTGAAGGAAACTAAAAAAGACTTGAGGCGGTTATGGCTTCCTGACCAAACACCTCAAACCGTCAGCCGCGCTTTGACGGAAATGAAAAGCGAGGAGGAATACGATCTTCTTGCCAAGGAGGGTTTTGCAAGAACCTACATTGACTGGCTGTACGGCGTTAATCTGACACGTTACGCAACCTTAAAAACAGGCACGCTTCTACGGGTAGGTCGTGTGATCGTTCCCATTGTAAAAGCCATTTACGACCGTGATATGGCGATTCGCAATTTCGTTCCCGGGAAGTACTTTGCTATGCTTAGTAAGGAGGCGACCAACGGGGAGCTGATCGAGCTTCTTTCAAAGAATAAATTCGACCCCGATCAATATCAGGAAGCATTAAGAACGTGCGAGCTTTATAACCGTACCGGCGCCGTTGTAACAGGAGTTAAAAACAAAAAAGATACTTTATTTGCCGGAAAGCTGTTTTCTTTATCAAAGCTTCAAAACGTGCTAAGTAAAAAGTATAAGATGTCGATGCAAGAAAGCTTGGATATCGTCCAAGGACTTTACGAAAAGGGATATCTGACGTATCCGAGAACCAATTCCGAGTATCTTGCAACGGCAGAAAAGGATAAGATCAAACAAATTCTTGCCAATTGTGCAAAGCTCGGCTATCCCGTTAAATTCAAAGAGAGCAAAAGTATATTTGACGATAGCAAAATAGAATCGCATTCGGCTTTGACTCCAACCTATAAAATCCCCGACAAATCACAGCTTAACGAACGGGAAATGCAGGTGTATTCTACTGTTTTCAGACGCTTTGTTGCTGTTTTCTGCGCCGAGGATTGTATAGTTACACGCAGTGAGATCACCATTGCCGTCGGCGATCTTGAAATATTCACCTTAAAAGGAATGGTCGTTTTGGAAAAAGGATGGACCAAATACGACGACTACAATCAAAAGGACAAGGTTCTTCCCGCGCTAAAAAAGGGAGATGCGGTAAATATCGATTTTAAGCCCACAGAAAAGGAAACGTCACCTCCCAAGCACTACACCGTCGAAACATTGAATAACTACCTTAAAAACCCGTTTAAAGACGATAAAAAAGCAGCTAAGGAGTTGGCGGAAGCGGATGAACACATGGATACAGACGATTCCGAGGATTACAAGGCGATTTTTGAAGGACTTGAACTTGGAACCGAGGCTACAAGAACGGGAATTATTGACAACGCAAGAAAAAGCGGATATATCGATCTGAAAAAGGACGTGTATACCATTCTTCCTGGCGGTGAATTTTTGATCGAGGCACTGGTACAAATGCAGATCAATATGGACAAATACAAAACTTCTCAACTTGGTCAAGCCTTAAAAAAGGTTTATCGAGGAACCATTTCAGTTAAAGATAGTGTGGCACTTGCAGAGAGGGAAATTGCCGAAATCTTCGAGAAAAAATCAGAAGTTGATTTGTCGGTCGATAACGAGACGGGATTTTTTGGGGATCTTATTGGGAAATGTCCGCTTTGCGGCAAGGATATCAAACGGTTTCGCTCCTTTTACGGCTGCACCGGATACAAGGAAGGGTGTAAATTTTCTGTCAACATCAGTATTTGCGGCCGAGTGATCTCGGTTGCAAATCTAAAGCTTTTATTAGAAACAGGAAAAACCGCACAAATCAGCGGATTTATTTCTTCAAAAACGAAAAAGAGCTTTGATGCCGCACTAAAGCTTGAAAATGGCAGGGCAGTGTTTGATTTTGAAAAACGGATATCCTCGGCACCAAAGAGCAACGCAAATTCGTCGCTTCCAATTTGGAACGGTGAAAGCGCACCGCCGCCCGATGAACCTCCGTTTGGATATTGACGACACAATGATCCTATCAGGGCTACCGGATAGCACTTTGAGAGAGATATTGAAATCGGGAAGTAATATTCCTAAATTTCACGATCTATTTGATAGGGGTCGTTTTTGAGGAACTGTCGAT
This sequence comes from Eubacteriales bacterium, assembly GCA_045588715.1. Lineage (GTDB taxonomy): Bacteria > Bacillota > Clostridia > Oscillospirales > CAG-272 > UMGS1865. The sequence continues at coordinate 13,914 of JAZNEQ010000005.1, forward strand.
GCATTAAAAACGATTTAATTTTTCAGTGCAAAAAGATAAAGATGCGTAGGGAAATCATCTCTGCGCATCTTTTTGATATCTATTCAATTATACAAAATGCAAATTTTGTATATTTAGGGGGAGCGTTTTGGGGTTATAAAACGGATTTTTGTTATATTTAACGCTTAAAATGCTTTTTAGGAAGGATTGTTGGGCTTGGCTTGGGCTTCATATACTAAAAGAAGATCTGATACATTGTAAATTTTGTATCAGATCTTCTTGATTGTGTGTAGGATCAATCAACCCTACATCTCTTTTCCTGTTTCAAAAATGCTGTTACGTTGCTTGCCATTTCTTTTAATACACGTACCCGTGTTTCATATCCGCCCCAAGCCATGTGAGGTGTCAATATAACGTTAGACATATTTTTAACTGCTTGGAATGGATGGTTCAATGGCATGGGCTCTGTACTGTAAACGTCGATCCCAATTCCCCCAAGTCTCCCCTCAAGCACCGCCTTTGCAAGCGCCTCCTCATCGATCACGGCACCGCGTGCTACGTTGATTACAAGCGCATCGGGCTTCATCATTGCAATATGATCGCGATCTAACAAGCCTTTCGTGGAATCACTGAGAGGTACGTGGAACGAAAGAATATCGGATTCTCGGCAAATCGTATCAAAGTCCACGCACTCCCAACCTTCGACAGGAGTACGTTTGTTGACAAGAACACGGCATCCCATAGCGCTTGCCACCTTACCAACCTGTTTCCCGATGTTCCCAAAGCCAACGATTCCCCAGGTCTTCCCTGCTATTTCGTGATAAACAGGGAAGAGGCAATTTGCAATTCCCTTCCTTGTGTATTCCCCACTTTCAACGTATTGTTTGTATTCAAACAAATGAGTAAGCAGAGAGAGTGCCATACCTACCGTAACCTGCGATACGCATTGCGTTGAATAACCAACAACGTTGCACACCGCAATTCCATGTATACGGCAATAAGAAAGATCTATATTATCATACCCTGTTGCGGCAACGCAGATCAGTTTAAGAGCGTTTGCCAAAGGCAGATTTTCGGATGTCATTTTTAGCTTATTGAGAATCAAAACGTCGGCATCCTTTACGTGATCGGCAAATTCATCCGCTGTCGTGCTTTGATACACGGTAACGTCGCCTAACGGATCAAAGAACACAGGAATTTGATCCAATACGTCATTTCCAAGGGTTGCAGCGTCTAAAAAAGTAATTTTCATAGGATTTATGCTCTCGCTTTCAAAATGGATCGTTGAGAGGGATATTTTCTCTGTCTTCATTATACCATATTTTCCTTTTACATGTCAATCTTTTTCAAACGTTAAAAACATAAATAAAAATCTATTTTTTTGTTGATTTTTTTGAATATATATGATATAATGGATATAGTGATTAAAGCGTATCGAAAAATGAGGTAAAATCTTTTTTAACGCTAATCATTTACAAAAGAAAATGCTTTAAATTTTGGAGGAAAAGACATGGCAATCAAGATGAGAGTTCTCTACGGCTCCGGGAAAAAGAAGATCAAGAATATCGCAACAGAGATCAAAGCACACTACGAGCTGGGTGTCAACGCTGTTGATACCATTCCCCCTGCATATTCTTGCGATAAGGAGAGAATTGTCATTTTGATGATCTCTTCCAAAGGTCCTGTTAACGATACTCTTCGTCTGTTTTGTCAAGAGCTGACAAAGGCTCGTGCACAGAACATTGCTCTGATTATCGACGGTGACGAAAAGGCTGCAGATAACGTAAAAGAAATTATTTCTTCCGTTGCAAATAACGTTGTATATGACGAGGTTCTTTACATCAACGGCGGTATGCCCATCTTCGGTGGCTCTGTGAAGCCTGAGGAGCTGACCGCGGTATTTGAGTGGGTCGATCGTGTGCTTGCAAACTTGAAGTAATATAAAATAACGCATATCAAAAAATGACACAGCGCATATCAAAAAATGCGCTGTGTCATTTTTTTATTCCGCACGGTAGGAACGGTCCTTCATATGACGGTCGATTTCGCGGTCTGCCGAGCGTTTTGCATCGGTTTCGCGTTTATCGTAAAGCTTTTTACCGCGGCAAAGTCCCAACTCGACCTTTACGTGACTTCCAGAAAAATAAAGGGACAAAGGCACGATCGTATAGCCTTTTTGCTGTACCAAGCCCTGTAGCTTCATAATTTCACGGCGATGCATTAAAAGCTTTTTATCTCGCATTGGATCGGTATTAAAGATATTGCCATGCTCATATGGGCTTATGTGCATACCCACAGCGAAGATCTCACCGTTTTCAAACGAACAGTAGGAGTCCTTAAGGTTAACACCTCCGGCGCGTATGCTTTTTACCTCTGTTCCCGCCAAGGCGATTCCCGCTTCGTATTTTTCTTCCACAAAATAATCGTGGAACGCTTTTTTGTTTTGAGAAATTATTTTTTGTGTATCTTTTTTGTTTTCTGCCATATTACACCCGTTTCTTTTTATTGACCGTCATGATGAAAGATCTTTTCATCCGCAAAGTAAAGATTTAGCTCATCTTTTGCGATTTTTGCGATATAATCCTTATTTTTAGAGGAATTTAAAAGCTCCTTGACCTCGCTCATTCGGCGCTTGTACTGGTCTAAAATCTCACCCTCTGCAGTTCCGGAGGCTAAAACATCTTGGCATTTACGGTAATCCGAAAGAAGCTTATTTAATTCCTCAGCGGATCCAAGCATATCCTCAAGCTCTGCGCGCGTTTCGTAAAGTGCTGTCAGAGACTTTTCCAGTTCTTCTGCCTCTTTATTGAGTTGATTATAATACATGACACTGTTTATAAACACACCGATAGAAATAAGTGCAGTCGCGGCAAGAAATATAATGACGATCAAGCCAAGACTGAATTGTTTTTTTCTTTGGGCAGGCATAGGTTGCTCCTTTTTATGTCAAAGCATACCGCAAAAATCCTGATCAATTCTGCGTTTTTCCGCTTTTGTAAAGCGTATGCGTTGTTTGCGTTCTTTATTTTTAACATGGTTTCCGTATACGGAAAGAATGCACCTTTTTAATATTTGGGTAATCTTTTTGAAAGGAAAAAGTAAAAAAGCAATGGTATAAGTGCAAACGTTTTTAAGAATAACCACTGCAATTTCAAGAATTGGCTTTATAAAACGCCCCGGACCGCATCGATAAAGCAAAAAGCCAAGTAAAATACAAAGCAATACGGGAAATCTGATTTTACCGTTATTGAAGCGATAAAAAAGCAAAATTACGGAGATCGCCCCACAAACAGAGAACAAGAAATCCTCTGTAAAAATAACAACCTTAAAAAAAAGAGGCTTTTTAAATAGCCTTTTGCAGGGGCGTAACAATGCGTTTGTATGTTTGCAAAAAAACGTTTCTGCCGTTTGGGTGAAAGAAACACCGAGGAAGACGCGGGTAACGCAAATCGCGTCGTACACCGCGCCTAACTCGGTTCCCAGAACAAAGGCATATAAGCAAAGCCAAGCTAACGTAAGCTGTGATATTTCCATTGTACTTTAACGAAAGATCTTTCCCAAAAAGCCGCTCTTTCCGCTTTTGTCAGAGGCTTCATCCTCGTAATATGTAACGGAATCGATTCTCCCGTCCATTGTAACGATGCCCTGTTCCATGCTTAATACATGAATGTGAAGCGAAGAGCCGTCGATCTCCATATTTCCGCAAACGGTATTTAAAACGACCGTCTGTTCATCGAAACTGACAACATCGGTCACTCCGGTTACTTCCATCGACTCTCTGCTTTTGATAGAAACTTGATGAGACAGATAGCCTTCTTTCATTCCATCCGCATTCATAAAACAAACCTCCGATCTCGTTTGTTACAATGTATGCAAAAAGGAAAGGTACTATTCCAAAGTCAAGAAATCACTTCATACAAGCCGGCAGCATCTGCCTTTAAAGCATGCTCCTTTACGTCAAGCACACGAACCTTTAAGGTGCGCTGTCCAAAGGTGATTTCAATAACGTCACCTTCCTTAACGTCGTAAGAAGCCTTGGCTCGTTTTCCGTTGACGGTTACGTGCTCTGCGTCACACGCATCGTTTGCAACCGTGCGTCTTTTGATAATACGAGATACTTTTAAGAATTTATCAAGCCTCATTGATCTTGTCTTTCAAGGTTTTTCCGGGGAGAAACACAACGCGACGGGATGCTGCGATTTCAACAGGAGCGCCTGTCTTGGGGTTTCTTGCGGTATAAGCTGCTTTTTCTCTTACTGCAAAGGTGCCAAAGCCGGTAATCTGAACAGACTCACCGGCGATGAGAGTTTCCTCAAATACGTTAAAAAGTGCATCGTAAGCTGCTGAGAGATCCTTCTTGGACATTCCGGTTTTCTTTGCTGTTTTTTCAATCCATTGAGACTTTGTCATAATAAAACACCTCATATAAAAATTTTTGGGTACATTTATTTTATCATATTATTTTCCATTGTGCAAGTGTTTTTTCAACATTTTTTCAAAAAAAATGAAATTACTTGCCTGTTTTTTGTCTATTTTCCTTGAAGATCATCGTTTTTAAACGTTTGAATACAAGATAGATTTTATCTCCCAGCGGCAAAGCGCACAAATCTTCTTTTGTGATGCAGCCAAACAAAACGGAAAAAGCAAGATAAAGAAGAACACAAAACAAAAACACAGAAACGCTTAAAAAACTTCCCTCTCCGTATTTCATTTCCAAAAAGCGATAAGCGAGAAGCGAACTTCCAACCGAGACCACAGAAGCTGCGAAGGGACGAAAAAATATTTTATGGACAGATATTTCCTCGCGGCATAGTTTTGCTGTAAATATAAAATTTAAAAGTACGATCACAGCATTGCAAAAAAAGCTGCTGATGGGGGCGCCCAAAATACCGATTTTCGGGTTCCCGATGAGAAAATAAGAAACGATCACTTTTAAAGCAATCCCCACAATCATAGAAAGGATGGGCAAATTGACAGAACGGTATGCGTGTAACACTGAATTTGTAGCAGTGATCATGGATGATAAAAATACAGAGCTTCCCAAAAGTGACAAAAGAGGTGCCGCCGTTTCTACCGCTTCGGGGGCATACGGAAACACAAGCGATAAAATCGGATGTGAAAAAGCAGTGATTGCAAGAGCCGCAGGGAGCGCAAACAAGGCGGTCAATCGATAAGATGTTTCAATCATTTGTCTTTGCCGTTCTGTATTTTTTTCGATCACTGCAGAGGATAAAATGGGAATCAATGGAAGTGAGACCGAATTTAGTAAGGTTGGCAACACGGAAAAAACAGAGAGTGCCAGCGTTGTATAGCTTCCGAAAATTTCATTTGCCGCACTTTCTGTATATCCTATAAACTGCAATCTTCGAAGGATCATAGCCATATCAACGATTTTTGTAACACTGATCAAAGCGGCACCAATTGTCATTGGGATGGCAAGACGCGCAAGAGAAGACCAAATTTGTGTCTTTTCTCCTTCCCCTTCCGTCTCTTCCATATTTAAGGACTTCTCTTTTTTAGAAAACAGCTTTTTTTGTATCAACAGATAAGAGGTTGCACATGCGCTACCGAGAGTGAGCCCCCAGCCCGCAGCGGCAGCAACTATTTCTGCGGTATATCCGCGCTCAAGTGCCAAATGGGAAAAAAGCAACCCGAAAATCAGCTTTCCTATCGATTCAATAAGCTGAGATACAGCGGTTGGCATCATACGCTGAAAGCCTTGAAAGTAACCCCTGACAGCAGAAGATAGGCAGATCAAAAAGACCGTGGGAGCGATGGAGCGCAGTGCATAAAAAGCACCTGCGTTTCGAATCCAGGCACAAAAGGTTTTGGCACCAAACCACATAGCCAAGCTTCCTATGATTCCAATCAACAGAAAAACCTTGAGTGCGGAGAGGTATATTTTCTCAACCGCACTACTGTCTTTGCGCGTTAAAGCGCCTGAGATCAAAACAGAAAGAGCGACGGGCAAGCCTGCCGTTGCAATAATGCAAAAAAGAGCATAGATCTCGTATGCAGAATTGAAATACCCCATGCCCTCGGATCCAAGATACGAGAGCATGGGGATTTTATAGATCAAGCCTATGATTTTAACAAGAACAGTAGAAAGAGAAAGCAGTAAAACGCCCGAAAAAAACACCTTTTTGGAATTTTCCTCAATCACCGCCATCACTGCCTCCTCGTTTGGGTGTTTAGTCAAAATAATGATCAAACACCTCGCGGCATTCATAGCGGAGACGTTCTTCATCAATAGAAGTATATTCCCCATTTTGATAAAGTATACGTCCGTCTGCCATGGTCATCAATACGTCGTTTCTTTCGGCACTGTATGCAAGCATTGCGTAATCGTCAAACGCGGGTATATTGTGGATGGAATTACGGTCGATCAATACAAGGTCAGCGCGGAATCCTACGGCAAGCTCGCCACAATCTTCTCTTCCCTGCGCCATAGCACCGTTACGGGTGGCAAGGGGAAAAACGTTTTTTGCCGTTGTAGAGGCAGGATCGTGCAGTACGCCCTTATGTAAGATCGCCGCGGTTTGCATCTCACGCAGAAGATCCAAGCGATTGTTAGAGGCCGTTCCGTCGGTTCCCAGGGCTACGTTGATGCCCGCACTCAACATTTTTGGCATATTCATAATTCCGCTGCCAAGCTTGAGATTACTGATGGGATTGTGCGCAACACTGACCTTCTTTTTCTGAAAAAGCACCAGATCCTCCTCGTCCACCCACACGCAGTGCGCAGCGGTCGTAGGAACGTCCAAAACGCCCAGATCATAGAAAAACCTTGTCGGTGTCTTCCCGTTTCTTTCAAGGCATTTTTGATGCTCTTTTTGCGTCTCCGAAAGGTGGAGCTGCATGCGAAGCGAATTTGCACAAGCAAAATCAGCCACGTAAGCGCAGGCACGCGGTACGTTGGTGTACTCTGCATGAAGTGCCATATCTACCATCAATCGCCCGTCGTCAGCATTGTGGTATTTTTCAAAGAGAGCGACGGCTTCCTTCATGCGATGGTCGTTTTTCATATCGAGGTCGGGATCAAAGGAAACGATCGATCTGGAAACGTTTGCCTTAACTCCCGTTTCTAAAACGGCATCGGCTACGGCATCCTCAAACATGTACATATCCGAAAAGGAAACGACACCGCCGCGGATCATTTCGGCAATCGCCCATTTGGTTCCCGCATATACACTTTGATAGGTAAGACGGTCTTCGGCGGGAAGGATACGTTCGTCCAACCAACGTTGCAAAGGAAGATCCTCGCCATACCCTCTGAAAAGTGTCATCGCTGCATGGCAATGCGCATTATAAAAGGCGGGAATCAGTAAATTTCCTTGGCAATCATACACCGAAGCGTTTGACGTATCGCAAATTGCTTCGGAAATAGAAGCGATGCGTTTGTTTTCAACAATTACGTTATATCGTTTCCCGAGAGTTCCATCCTCAGAAAGGAGTGTTGCGTTTTTTAAAATCGTTTTCATTAAATAAATTCCTTGTACAGTGAATTTTTTGTCATATAAGATGCGCTGACACTTTGAACCGACTCGATCTGCAAAAGAATCCTTTGCGCATCGGTATAGAACTCCGATGTGTTAGGGATCGACTTTAATAACGGTTTTAGATAAGGCGCGAGCATTCCTATCTCATACGGCATTGTAGAATCGATGGTAGCGTTGCAGCTTTTGACGTATGGGAAAATACTTTTTTCTTCATTTTCCCGCACGCTTCTCCAAAGATAAAAGGTAAATTCGGGAGGTGTAGAACGGTGACGGTAATCACGCACCAAGCGGCGCATCAAGCGTATTTCATTGGGCTTGAACAAACAATCTCCTACCGAAATTGCCGACATTGGACAAATATAAATGCTTTGGTATGCGGGACTGTGATTTAAAATGGCATTTACCTTTGGATAAAGGATCTGAATTCCCTCAAAGAGAAAAATATCATCCTTGCCGGGAAGAATGGATTCGCCCTTCATTCTCTTTCCGCTTCGAAAATCAAAACGAGGCAGATCCGTTTGTCGGCAAGAAAGAAGCCGATCGGTTTGCTCGGCAAGCAGATCAATGTCAATGGTATCCTCCGAATCGTAATCAATTTCGATATTGGGGTCATTGTCTGCTCTTTTTTGAAGATACTCCTTGTCGAAATAAAAGTCATCGATCGAAACAACGTGTACGTGAAAGCCCTCTTCCTCGAGATGGTGTGTAATCTTTTTTGCAGCCGTTGTTTTTCCGGAGCAGGTAGGACCTGTAAGCCCGAAGATCCGAAAATCCGATGTTTTTTCAATGCAGGAGATCGCCTTCTCGATTTTTTCATCCAGTCGACAATCACATGCCTCTACGTATCTTCTCAATATTTTTTCATCATCAAAAAGATTCATTGTCTCATAGTTCATATAAAACAGTCTCCTTTCCGATAAAAATAAAATCAGTTTTAAAGCAAGCCGTGCTTCAGATAGAACTCCTCCATTGCCTGGATTTTTTCATTTGTGCTGTCGTCTCTTAAATATTCATAAGGATACTTGGGATAAAAAAGTCTTTCTATGATCGGTTTTCCTCCATCTGCAGGACGGTAGTTTACCATTTTGGAGACAGCACCCGCCCCAAGAGCGAAGATAGAGTGTATCTCCTCCATCATATAAACGTTGTAACGCCCCTCAGCACCCTCCAATGAAAAGCCTACGTTTTCAAAGTTTCCGACCGTATTTTTCTGCCGATACATATAATATGGCAAATACCCCTCTTGTTGTGTTTTTAATTGAGAATAATCCACACATTTTCCGGAATCTCCGCCACGGAGAGAATAAACGCCGTTCCCTTGGCGCAAAATTTCAGCTGCTTTCTTCACACAAAACGTGTGCACGGTAATATTTTCGGGGCGCAGTGCAAGAATTTGGTCAAAGGTGGCAGAAAAGGTTTTGAAGGTGTCCCCCGGAAGTCCAATGATCAGATCGGTGTTGATGTTTGCAATTCCGGATCGGCGTGCCACGTCGTAAGCGCGCAAAAAATCCTCGGCGGTATGGCATCGTCCAATGCTTTGGAGAACTGCCTCGCACAAAGATTGAGGATTTACACAAACACGTGTAACGCCGTACTCCTTTGCCACCGCCATTTTTTCCGCGGTAATGGTATCGGGACGTCCCGATTCAAGTGTGTACTCCTCCAACGCATCAACGTCTGTCAGCTCTGATATTTTTGAGAGCAAAAAGCGCAATTGATCCGCACTGAGGATCGTGGGTGTACCGCCGCCGATGTAGATCGTACAAATTCGCAAGCCCATTTGCTTTATTTTTGCAAACGTGCTTTCAAGATCCCTTGCCAAGTGAACAAGGTATTCAGGGATCAGATTTAAAAGCTTCGGAGACGTGTAGGAAACGAAAGAGCAGTAGGAGCAGCGGGTAGGACAGAACGGAATGGAGATATAAACGCTGCAATCACGGGGAGAGGGATTTCCTATCAGCTTTTGCTCATTCAGCGCCACGTCTGTCGCAAGCGCCGCCTTTTTGGGAATAACAAAATATTCAGAGGTGAGGATTCTCTTTACACGCGTTTTGCTGACGCCCGCTTGTAAGAGCTCGGTGGCCACCTTGGAGGGGCGTACACCTGTCAGCATTCCCCAGGAGGGACGGTAACCGAGCACCTCGCCGCATGCGGTGATAACGGCCGCTCCGCATGCAATTTTCGCAGTTTTTGTTTTGTCCGTATCCTGTGTGTATGCGTAAAATTTCTCGCACTCAGCCGTTTTTTTCTCTGCCGTTACACGGACGTATACGTCCACACCGTCCGCTTGCTCTGTCATACGCAAATAAAGCTCGGGGGCATTGGGATTCTCCTGCTCCGAAGCACCGAATTTTGCGCCCGGGAAAAAGATCATGCACAACGTTTGAACATAATATGCGTTGATGTTTCCTTCTAAAATCAGCTTCATAAAGTCTTCCTTAATTTTTCTTTTTTAAGACATTGCTGTCCATGCAAATGGTAACTGGGCCGTCATTTGTCAGCGACACCTTCATATCTGCTCCGAAAATACCGCACTCCACACGCTTTAACTCCTTTGAAAGAAGGAATTTGAAATATTCGTAGAGGCGATTTGCTTCCTCCGGCTTTGCCGACTCTAAAAAATCGGGGCGATTTCCGTGCTTATAATTGGCAAGCAGCGTAAATTGTGAAATGACCAATGCCTCTCCGTCGATATCGCGTATGGAAAGATTCATTTTGTCGTTTTCATCACGAAAAATACGAAGGGCGGCAATTTTACGGCACAAAAGCTCGGCATCAAGATCGGTATCATCACACGCAACACCTAATAAAATCAAATATCCTCTTTCGCAGCTTCCTACCACCTGTCCGTCCACCGAAACAGATGCGGAAGAGACGCGCTGAATAACAGCCTTCATAATGAAGATCCTTTCTTTTAAGAAAAGCCTCGCAAAATATTGTCAACTCCCTTAAGGGCGCGCAAGCGGGAAACAATATAGTTGCAATGGTCTATATTTTTACATCCGATTTTCAAATTCACGATGGAGCATTCCTCGGCTCTTGAAGTAACGTTGAGCTGGAGGATCGATACGCGCATATCCGCCAGGGTTGTCGTAATGTCGGCAAGCATGCCGATCCTGTCGCTGACGTAGATCTGAAGGAGTGCCTCGTAAATGCTTTCGCTGTTCCCCTGGGCAACAGCTCCTTCCCAATGTGCGGACTTCCATCGCTCTTCATTTTCAGGATGCTTCTTACTCTCGGCAACGTTGGGGCAATCAGTTTTATGAATAGAAATACCAAAGCCCTTGGTAACAAAGCCGATTACAGGGTCGCCGGGCAGAGGATTACAACACTTTGCAAACTTTACCATGCACCCTACTTCGCCATCGACCACGATACCGCTGTCGGACTTAATGTTTTTCGGCTTTGATACCACCGCAACCTTTACAGGCTTTGCGGGAGCCGGCTCTTCCTCAAGCTTGATGACCCTTTCACATGCCTCTTTAATACGTTTTGCAAACTTGGTAATGCTAACGCCGCCGTATCCGATGGCATTGTAAAAATCATCGGGCGCGTTAAAGCCGAAATGCGCACTGACCGTGGAAACGATCTCCTCACGTTGTGCCTCGGTGCAGCTTTTGCGGTGACGCTTGATCTCTGCCTCTATCGTTGATTTACCTACAATGATGTTATCCGCGCGCTTTTCCTTTTTAAACCAAGCACGGATCTTGGATTTTGCGGCACTGGTTTTTACGATATTCAGCCAGTTTCTGCTGGGTCCCTTGGATGCCGAGGAAGTAATGATCTCTACGATCTCACCGTTTTTAAGCTCTCGATCGATGGGAACGATCATACCGTTGATCTTTCCGCCAACCATTCTCTCACCCACCTTGGAATGTACGGCATAGGCAAAATCGATTACGTTTGCACCGGAAGGAAGCGTAAATACGTCTCCCTTGGGAGAGAAAACAAAGACCTCATCGTGGAAAATATCCGTTTTAAGAGCATCTAAAAACTCATCGGGATCTCGTTGCTCGTCTTCGGTCTCTACAAGCCTTGCCACCCATTCCAGTCTCTTGTCGATCTCTTCCTTGGAGGAGGCTCCGGATTTGTATTTCCAGTGTGCCGCGATACCGTATTCTGCGATGTGATGCATATCCCACGTGCGGATCTGCACTTCAAACGGAATACCGTCGCGCCCGATCACAGTGGTGTGAAGCGAGCGATACATATTGGGCTTCGGTGTGGAAATATAATCCTTAAAGCGCCCTGGAATGGAGTTATACATCTCGTGGATCAGTCCCAACGCCGTATAACATTCAAGCTCGGTATCTACAATGATACGAAGCGCGTAAAAATCATAAATTTGATCAAAGGATTTATTCTGATTATACATTTTTTTGTAAATCGAATAAACGGATTTGATTCTTCCCTCCAAGGTAAAATGAATGCCGTTTTCCTGCATTCTCTCCCCTACCTCATCCTTGATCTTATCCATGAAGTTTTCGTTTTCACCATATTTTTCGTCAATATGATGAAGAACCTCATCATGTCCGATCGGATCCAAAAATTGAAGGCTGGTGTTTTCAAGCTCCAATTTGACACGCTGCATACCAAGCCGATGTGCCAAGGGAGCGTACACGTGCATTGTTTCCAACGCGGTAAGTCTTCTCTTGGGATCGGGCTTTGCCGACAGAGTTCTCATGTTATGCAAGCGATCGCAAAGCTTGATAAAAATCACGCGGATATCACGAGACATTGCAAGCAACATCTTGCGCAAGGTCTCGATATGCGCCTCTTCCTTATCCTCAACGTGTAAGGTGATGATTTTTGTCAATCCATCGACAAGAAGCGCCACGTCAGCGCCGAATTTCTTTTCCAGATCCTTTAAGCTCGTTTTTTCAGCACAATCCTCCACAGTATCGTGAAGAAGGGCGGCGCAAATGGAATCAGTATCCAATTCCAATCCCGCCACGATCTCAGCAACTGCTATCGGGTGAGAAATGTATTCCTCCCCGCTGGCTCTGAATTGACCGCAGTGTAGCTCTTTTGCATAATCAAAAGCATTTTTGATTTTTTCAATATCGTATTTTTTCTCTGTGGCTGCCAATATCTCAAGCAGATGGCTTATATCTGTATGTACGGTAGCATCCATCAAAAAGTGCCCTTGCCTTTCTTTTTATATTCCTATATCAATGCTCGTTCCGCTTTATTTGTGAACGAAGTTTTTTTAAAACAGAGGATTTTTCAATGCTTGTTTTGGTTGGATTAAAATAAAAATCAAAAACAAAGCAGTCCTCACATGGTTCCGTTACGTCGCAAAGCTGAAGCTCTTGCATGATCCGTAAGATCATTTCCAGCTTTATGTAACCGATTCCCGCTTTTTTTACGGTTGGTAAAAGCAATATACGACGAATTGGAAAATACGAATGATTTAGCTGATATTCATGACGCAATGCAGTATAAACGACTGCCATATCATCGCGCGTAGGGATCACGTTTTCCCATTCGTCAAAGGGTGCCCCGTTTTTAATATCAAGATATCTTTTTCGCAGGGTCAAAATCGAATCCTCGTAAGCGGGATGGAGCCGCATATCCTCTACGATCATTTGTAAGGAGGTTACGTTTTGAAAAACGTTAACGTTAAGTTGAAACAGAACGTCAACCGTATCGGTCGGTTCAAACGGGAGCTCCGATGGATTGACACCAAACCAAATGGCGGTCATAGCAAGCTGATCTTTTTCCAAAATCATTTTGGTATGCTTTCCGTCACCCAAAGGAATTATTTTTTGAAGCGTTGCTCCCGAAAGCATGAGAGTGGGTGCAGGATTGGAGGTTCCAAAAGGCTCCATTCGCTCGAGCTCCTCTGCCAGATGAAGCGTCAGATCTTCGGGCGATACCTCACAGTCCGCTTCCAAAGAAACGCAGTCAAAGCCCTCGCCTATACGGCTTTTTGCATATTGATTGATCCTTTCGCGAAACGCTTCGATATTGCCGCGCCTGATGGTAAGTCCTGCGGCAAGCTCGTGACCGCCAAAGCGCTCGAGCAAATCCTCGGAGTCGGCAAGCGCCTCTACGAGGTTGATCCCCTTCACGCTTCTGCCCGACCCCTTTCCCAAATCTCCATCGGGCGAATAGCCGCGTGCGGTGCCGTCAAAAGAAATTAAAATAGAAGGAACGCCATAAGCCTCGGTAATGCGCGAGGAAACGATCCCGATGATTCCATGCTGCCAGGAATCGTCTTCTATCACGATCACATGATCCTTTGCAGGGTCAAAGGTTTCGCTGATTTTTTGATAGGCTTGCTCTGCAATCCTGTTTTCCTCCACCTGCCGTGTAAGATTAAGATCACAAAGCTCCTTTGCAAGGCGTACAGCCTCCTCTCGGTTTTGAGAAAGCAAAAGCTCTACCGCGATCTGTGCGGTGCTCACTCTACCCGCCGCATTGATCCGCGGTGCAATTACAAACCCGATGAAGGAAGAGTTGATTTTTCGTTTTTTGGGAGGATATTTGGAGTCTGAGCTTTTTCCGTGTGCCGCAACCTCCATCAATGCCGAAAGTCCAATGCGATTTGTGTTTTCAAGCATTCGAAGCCCTTGCGTTACGATGAGGCGATTTTCATCAACGATGGGCATTACGTCGGCAATGGTCCCCACCGCGACAAGGTCGGCATAATCGCGACAAACACGCCGCACCCCATCAATTTCGGGAATTCCTGCTTTTTTACACAAATGCATTTCATAGGCGCATACCACCTTGAAAACGACCCCAACGCCGGCCAACTCCTGAAAGGGATAGCGATCGTTCTCTCTGTGCGGGTTGATCACCGCACAAGCCCTTGGAAGCTCGGGGCGACATTCATGGTGATCGGTTACCACAGTATCGATTCCGATCGCCTTGGCATAATCGATCTCGTCGATTGCCGTAATTCCCGTGTCAACAGTAATCATAAGGGAAACGCCTTGACCTTTTAAATGATCGATCGCAGAGTTTGAAAGTCCGTACCCCTCTCCACTTCTTGAGGGAATATAATAAACGATATCCGCGCCCTTACTTTGCAGATATAAGTACAACAAGCTTACGGAGGTAACACCGTCAACGTCGTAATCTCCGTAAATGGCTATTTTTTCACCGTTTTCAAGCGCTGAAGAGATCCTATCAATTGCTTTTTCTATGTCGCTAAGACAAAAGGGATCGTGAAGAAGTGCCTCTTCCTGGCACAAAAACGAGTGTGCCGCCCGTGCGGAGCGATAGCCGCGCACGTACAAAAGTTTTGCCATGATCTCGGAAACCGAAAGCTCCTTGGCGATCGACTTGACGGTATCACGGGCGTTCTCATCGCTTGGTTGATATTGTAAAATCCATTTTTTGTTCTTTTTTAAGCCCTTCATTCAACCCCCGATTGATATCAAACAGACCGCCAATCTAAAAAGCTTGCAGTCTTGCATAGGTTTTTATTGTCTTTTTGTCTTTTCATCCGAAAGCAAAACAGGAGAAAAGCGTTCCATCAGCGCAATAGCCACCCGCATCCCGTCTACCGCAGCGCTGGTGATGCCACCCGCATAGCCTGCGCCTTCTCCGGCGGGATAAATACGATCGTGACCAGGAGCGGTCATCGTCACGCGGTCTCTTAAAATTCTGATGGGAGCCGAGGTTCTTGTTTCCGCCGCTGTCAAAATTGCATCACGGTCATCGTAGCCCTCCAGCTTTTTTGCAAAGGAAGAAAAGCCGTATTTTAAAGCTTCGGTAATATAGCTTGGGAAAACGTTATGAAAATCGGAAAGCGTTACCTTCCCTGCACGGTAAGACGGTAACACCCGTCCGGGAACAGTTCCACGCTGTCCTGACATAAAATCTCCCATGGTCATCACAGGCGCAAAATAGTCGCCTCCACCCGCTAAAAACGCAGCACGCTCAATACGCCGTTGATAAGAGATCGCCCCTAAAGCAAGACTTCCCTCCACGGTCTCGTAATCATTGCAATTTACCGAAACCGCAACCGCTGAGTTTGCGTTTGCCAGGTCACGCGCGTGGTAACTCATGCCGTTTACTACAAGGTGCCCATCTTCCGATGCGGCGGCAACGACCTCGCCGCCCGGGCACATACAAAACGTATATACTCCACGCGCCCCCTTGGTATCGGAGAGCGCATATTCGGCAGGGCCCAAATTGGGATGCCCTGCAAATTTTCCGTAAAGTGCCGCATCAACGTCGCGTTGAAGATGCTCAACGCGTACTCCGACAGAAATGGGCTTGGCTTCCACGGAAAATTCGTTTTTGATCAGATAAGTATAGGTATCGCGCGCACTGTGTCCCGGGGCAAGGATCAAGGCACCAACGCAAAAATCCCCTTTGGTTGTTTCAACACGCAAGGTTCCGTCCGCAAGCTCGTCCACCGCAGTCATACGGCAATGATAGTAAACGGAGCCGCCAAGCCTCTTTATTTCTGCGATGATGTTTTCAACAACCGTACGAAGCACGTCGGTTCCAACGTGCGGCTTGGCGCGGTATAAGATATCCATTGGCGCTCCAAAATCAACCAGGGCTTGTAAAACAAAGCTGCATTTTGGATCGTTAATGCGCGTGATCAGCTTTCCGTCGGAAAACGTTCCTGCACCTCCCGCGCCAAACTGTACGTTCGAATCCAAATTCAAAATTCCCGTTTCATGGAAAGTGCGAACGTCACACGTGCGTTCAAAAACGTCTCCGCCCCGATCGATCAAAACGGGAGCGTATCCGTGCTTTGCAAGCAAAAGTGCCGCAAACAGCCCAGCAGGTCCCATTCCGACCACCATTGGCGCGCGCACAAGCGGCGCATCTCCCATGCGAACGGAAAGCTCCTCGCAAGAAAGACGTTTTGCATCAAATGAGGAAAGTCTTTTGTCGGAAAGCGTTGAAAGCGACTCACCCTCTGCAAGAACCGAGCATTCAAAGCGAATATCCTCGCGGCGGCGTGCATCGATCGATTTTTTATAAAGCCGAAAATGAAGCGTCGAGGTAGAGAGCCCCGCCCGCTTCATTTTGTCTTTTGCTTTTTTTAGAATTGTATCTTCATCGGAATCTATTGAAACACGGATTCCGTTTATCAACACCCTGGTAGCACTCATATCTCTGTTTCTTGGGTAGATTGCTCCTCCAAGGAGCGGTCATGCCCCTCTGAAAGCTTGTTTAAATTCACAACAGACAACCAGATCACAAGTGCCAGAAGAAGGCAAACAAAGCGTGCAAGAAGATGCAACGATCCAATCCGCTTCCCGGCGGATTCCTTATGCATAAGAACGCGGCCTACGGCGTTTTTTTTCATGAAAACACACCCTCCGTTTCACACAAAGAAAATGGGATCAATCCCCGTTTTCTTCGGAATCAAAAATATTCATTTGAGAAGGAAGCCCATCATCGCTTCCTTCCTCGCGGATGTTTGGCTTAAATTCGGCGCGAAGAGCGGAAAAATCCTCTTCATCGTAATATTTCTTCAGCTTTGGTACACCGTCAAAGGGGTCCACATGTACACCGCGCTTGACACGGAGATACAAGCGACCTGCAAGGTAGGTCATAAGGATATCGCGAAGTCCCTCACGGTCAACGCCTCTTAAAAGCTTTCCGTCCTGGGCAACGGATACCATTCCCGTTTCCTCGGAAACGATCAGTGCCAAAGCGTCGCTAACCTCTGTCACACCGACGGCGGCGCGGTGACGGGTGCCCATGCTTCCAAAATCCAAGGTTCCTTTGGTGGAAGGAAGAACGCAGCTTGCCGTCCATATGCGCATATTGCGAATGATAAGTGCACCGTCGTGCAAGGGGGCTTTATCGTAAAATATATTTTGCAAAAGATGTGAGGTTACACGTGCATCCACGATCTTTCCGCTGTGCATATGGTCGCCAAGCTTGGTGAGCCCCTCGAAAATAATAAGTGCCCCCGTTTTGGTCTCGGACATGCGGAAGGTCGCATCAACCACCTCGTCAGCCACAGACTTTGCCAACCAGTAATGCTTACGCGGAAGAGAGTCGCTGCCGGGATTTAAAAAGGTCATATTTCCAATGTTTTCAAGCGCATCGCGAATTTCGGGCTGAAAGATAACGATCACGCAGAAAAAAGCAGCGGTAGCAAACAGGCTTGTGATATAAGTAAACGCCTCAAGCTTTAAAAATTGCAACGCAATAGAAAGCAAAACGATGACCACAAGCCCCACCATAACGCGACCTGCGCGACGGTTACGGACAAAGCGATACACTTGATAAAGGAGGATAGCGAGGATAAGAATATCCACCACGTCGCGCCAATCCATATGAAGAATGGGATCTGCCACGTAACGCATAAACCATGCACTTATCTTTTCCCATAAGATCATAAGCTGCTTCCTCCGAAATAATAATTCCATGCAAGAGATAATCAATTATATTATAGCATAGTTGTTATGAAAATCCAATAGCTTTTTGCAAAAAAATATTTACAAAATCCATATTTTTTGTTATAAAAACCCATATGTGGAAGCAAAAAGGGATCCGCAAGGCAAATGCTTTGCGGATCCCTTTTTTGTGATTTCTTTTTTTGCTCAATAAAACGTAGCAAGCTCCTGTACGGGAGGTACTGCAAATTCAGTACTTGTAACGTAGAAAACCGGCCCCACGCCCTGGTAAAGAGAATGGCGCTCCAGTCGGATCTTCCCGGTCAGAGTTGCCCAATCTCTTGTCTTTAAGCTTGACTTCTCTTTGAAGATACAAACAAGCGGTTGGAACGCAATATCGTCTGCACAGCAGGTCATTACGTGTCTGCCCGCCAACGCGCTTTTATCTCCCAAAGAAGCATCTCTGGCGATCAGTCCCTTAAATTTGACGGTTTTGTCGTGATACTTCTCCATCTCCTCGGAAAGATCTCTGTAAAACAGCGCATAGTCTTCATCTTTGATCTCCACAACGGGGGCATCAAGATCAAAAGGTAACGGATCCTCAATCTCGTCATACTCCACGTGTCCGTCGGGATAATCATACGTGATCGCGGCACGGCGACTGATCCCACGAACGACCTTATGGATCTCCTCTTTGTCGATCCCCTCAGGAGTTCGGTTGAGGACGAGCATTTCCGCATTGAGAAGCTTATCTACCATCAGCTGGCGCATATTGGCGTTATACGAGAGGAAGGTGTTTGCATCCGCAAACATCATTTCCTGATAGATCGCCCATCCGTCGGGCAGATTTTGGTAAAGCGTGTTCAGCATCCACATACCGTTATACTCAATGATCACGCGGTCAAGCTTATACTTTTTGCCAAGTGAGACAAGCTTTTGCTTTGTCAATTCGCTTTCGTCCTCGATCACCTCAAGATATACGTTTTTTGCGGAAAACTCAGAAAAATCGAACTCATCAATTCCCTCCTCACATACAATGAGAAGTGTTTTTTCACCGGAATTGAATTTTGGATCTGACATGGATTCTTGAATAATATGCGTTTTTCCGCCCTCAAGAAAGCCTGTAAACAGATAAACCGGAATTTTTACAGCCATGATCTTATCCTTTCTTTACTTCAATTCCACGCCGAAAAGCTCGGACAGCGCCGCCTGGTCCAGTTTAGAGCCAATGACGCAGAGTCTGCCGGTGATCGCCGCGGAGCCAATACGGATATCCCCCTCCTCGGGAACGTAATCAAAATGCAACCAAGAGCCGCATTTGCACTCTACAATTCCCTTTGCACGCAAAATAATACCGTATTTTTCATCAGATAAGGATGAAAGGATCGCTTCCAGTTCTTCCCTGGTGAATTTTTTTGTTGTTTCGGCACCAACGCTTACAAATACCTCGTCCGCATGATGGTGGTGGTGATGATGTCCATGCCCGTGGTGACACTCGCACTCGGGGTCGTCACACTCCTCACCGTGATGGTGATGATGCTCATGATGATGGCACTCACATTCCTCATCGTCGTGATGATGGTGATGCTCATGATGATGGCACTCGCACTCCTCATCGTCGTGATGGTGGTGATGCTCGTGATGATGGCACTCGCACTCGGGGTCGTCACACTCCTCGTCGTGAACGTGTGCTTGCAAGCGCTCCAGTTCCTTTTCGATGGTATCGCGGCGCTCCATGGCAGCCAAAAGCTGCGAGCCGTCAAGCAGATCCCACGGCGTGGTAACGATCACGGCAGTAGGATTTTTTTCACGTAAAAGCTTTACTGTCTCCTCGGTCTTTTCCTCGGAAACGCTCTGCGTATGAGATAAAACAATGCACCCCGCATTAGAAATCTGATCATTGAAGAACTCACCAAAATTCTTCATATACATTTTGCATTTTTTTACGTCTGCTACCGTGGTAAATCCATTCAGCAAAACGTCATTGGCGTCAATCCCCTGTACCGCGCGAATAATATCCGAAAGCTTGCCGACCCCCGAGGGCTCGATTAAAATACGGTCGGGGTGATACTCGTCAAGCACCTTATGAAGAGCCTTTCCAAAATCACCGACAAGAGAGCAGCAAATACATCCACTGTTCATTTCGGTAACTTCAATGCCCGCATCCTGCATAAATCCGCCGTCAATACCGATCTCGCCAAATTCATTTTCAATCAGTACAAGCTTTTCACCGACATACGCTTCTTTTAAAAGCTTTTTGATAAGGGTCGTTTTTCCTGCCCCTAAAAAACCCGAAAAAATATCAATTTTAGTCATTTGAGATCATCCTCTTTTTTTATTAAAATAACATCCTTATTATACAACCTTTTTTTCGGAATGTCAACCGATGAGAGGATTTTTTCAAAGGAGTTTTCAATTCTCTTTCTTTTTCAATCTCAAATTTGAAAGCAAAATTCCAAACGAAATCAAAACAAACGCAATTAAATTTTGTATTTTCCAAATGTTTTCTCCAAGAAGCAGTGCTCCAAAGATACAGGCAAATACGGGTTCTGCAAATTTAATAATAAATAGCTTTGAGAGTTCTCCGTTTTTCACGATACCAAACCAAATACAATAGCTGATGATCGATGCAAGGCAAATATATACCATGATCCAAAGCGTGGGATCAAGAGAGAAAGAAACGCGACCGCCCATCAAACCTCCCACCGCAAACAGCACCCCTCCTCCAAACATTTGAGAAACACCCGTGGCAGTGATGGGGTCTACCTTGGAAAAGACTTTTTTGCTGATCACATTTGAAAAGACCGTGCAAAACGATGCACACAGGATAAGGGCATCTCCCAAAGAAAAGGAAAAACCATCCGACGTGATATTTAATGCGACAATGCCGAGAAAGCCTATCAACGCGGCAGCCATTTTTTGGAACGAAGGTCTGTCCTCCTTGATAAAAACAAAAGAAAAGCAAACGTAAAGCAATGCGCCGACCTGCTTAATCAAGGCAGTCTTGGAGCTTTCGGTGATTTCCAGACCGAGGTATGTAAACCCATAATGCAAAACGATTGCAAAAGCTCCGGAAAGAAGGATCGAGAAAACAGAAGTGCCGACTGCCGCGTAGCTCTTTTTGTTTTTAAAAAAAGCGAACAGACAAATCACAGCACCGCATATTACAAACCGAACGCCTGCAAACAAAAGGATATCCGCAGTTGTTTTTACATGGTAGGCGGAGAAACCAAGCTTGACCATTGGGAAGAGCGATCCCCATAAAAGCATTGTCAAAAGCGCAAGTACCACTGTTTTATTTCGTTTCATCGCAAACCGTTAAAACGACCTTTCCTACGTTTTCGCCGCGTTCCAATATAGCGTGCGCCGCCTCGGCTTCGGTTATGGGCAGAACCTTATATATCGACGGGGTTATTGAGCCTTCCTCTATTTTCGGCCATACGTTTTTCACAAGCTCAGAGAGAATGTACGCCTTGAATTCGAGAGTACGGTTGCGAAGCATGCTCCCCACCAAATGAAGCCCTTTGGTCAGAAGCGGGCGCAATTGCACGTTGGTTTCTATCCCCGCAAGGGTCGAAATGACGATCCAATAACCGCCACGCGCCATATAAGGCAAACTTTTTCCAAGTGTTTCCCCTGACAGACAATCCATCGATACCTTAACGGGGGTCCCGTGCGCCTCTTCCTCTTTCAATACCTCCTCCACCTTTTGTGTGCGAGAATTGATGATCACGTCAGCACCCAGTGGCTTGATCTTTTCCGCAATCTCATCTGAAAGAACAGAGGTAATGACCCGCGCACCAAACGCCTTTGCCATGGGAATAGCAACCGAAGCAAGTCCGCTTGCTCCCGCCGGGATAAATGCGGTTTCTCCTGCCTTTAAATGCCCCTCGATAAACAGGTTCAAGTAAGAGGTCGCATATGCCTCGGGAAGTGCCGCCGCTTCTGCCATAGATAGCCCCTTCGGTACAGGCATGAGCATATCCTGCTTCACCGCGACGTACTCGGCATAACCACCGCCGCCAAGCAAGGCGCAAACACGATCGCCTATCTTCCAATTGCTTACATCTTTTCCAACTTTCTCAATAACACCCGCAATTTCAAGTCCCATCCATTCGGGGCATCCGGCGGGCGAGGGATATTTACCCTGTCTTTGAAGCAGATCTGCGCGATTGAGCGCCGCCGCGCATATTTTTACGAGAACCTCGTCGTCTTTTATCACGGGATCGGCAACGTCTGACCAAACGAGATTTTTATTTCCATCAACAAGAATGGCTTTCATACTCAGTCCGTTCCTTTCATAGATAATGCTCTCCCACCGTCGCAGACATATGTCTGACCGGTTATAAACCTCGATTTATCAGATACAAGAAACTCGACAAGATTTGCAATATCAGAGGCTAAACATTTTTCACCAAGCAAGTTTGTTTTTAATGTTCTTTCCGGATCAGTATCTTCACCGGGTCGCTGTACTAGTCCCGGAGCAACAGAGTTAACGTTAATTTTATACGGACCAAGTTCTTTCGCAAGTGCTTTGGTAAGAGATATTACTCCGCCCTTTGATGCTGCATAATCACAGCAAGTTGCAAGTCCGTTAAGACCTACCGCAGATGAGAAGTTTATTATTTTTCCACCCTCACCCTGTTTTATCATAACCCTCGCTGCGGCTCTTGACGCCCAGAATGCTCCATACAGATTTATTTTCAGCACCTTGTCGATAACATAATCCTCCTGTTCAACAAGCGGTACATATTTTGCATCTTTTCCGGCTATTCTTGCACTTCCGCCTGCAACATGTACCATAATGTCAAGTCTGCCGAAATCCGTTACAATTTCATCCACAACTCTGTCTACGTCCCTTGAGTCTGTTACATCAAAGACATAACCTTTTGCAGTTCCGCCGATTTCTTCAATTCTCTTAAGTGTTTTTTCAATAGTTTCTTTGTTTATATCACATACGGCAATTCTAATTCCCTGTTTTGCAAGAGTAACTGCAGTTTCACCGCCGATGTATCCTCCTGCACCTGTAATAAATGCTACTTTGTTCATATTTTCCTCCTTTTTAATATCTGTAAACTACCTGTCCGTCAGACAGTGTCAATACGTAACGTTAATCAATATTTTTGCCATGGAATCGCACACCTCCCACGATCTCATCCAGTACCTTCTGTACCAAGTAGTCGTGCTCATAGGTAAAGGGATTTGTTTTTTCTCCTATGACATAACTGTAAAAATCACGAATCATATCGTCATAGCGTCCGTTTGTGGTGTTATCCGGGAAGGTCAGGATCTTTTTTCGGTCCTCGTACGTGGCATCGGCAATTTCGGTATCGGAGTACGTCATGGTAATGGGGCGCTCCAAAGGACAAATATTGACCGTCCCGCGACTTCCCGAAACCACGAATTGGCGCCTGCCAAAACCGTTGACCTCCACAGAGGAAACGAAAATTCTGGCAAGGGCACGGTCGTATTCAAGAACGGCAAGTGTGTTGTCCTCAAAGTTTACACCGTCCATTCCCGTGCGTTTTAAAAAGGGGGTGATCTTCTTCGGCTCACCGAGTATATATACGATCAGATCCACAAGGTGGCTCCCAAGAATATACATAATTCCTCCGCCAAAGTTAGCAAGCCATTTTTTATACTCTACGGGATGAAACGTGCTCATTTCGGCATTGATGGAATAGATCTCACCAAGATCTCCGTTTTTGATATGCTCAAAGGCTTTAAGGACAGCGGGATTATAACGGTACATATATCCAAGCTGAACCGTCAAATTTTTGCTTTTTGCGGTATCAAGAACGTACTTGTATTCCTCTAAAGTGCCGCTTGCAGGCTTATCCATGTGGATGTGCTTTCCTGCATCGACACACATTTTTGCGTATTTGGTCAGATCCCATACGTCGCTTTCCACCAAAACAGCGTCGGAGCTTTCAATGATCTCCTCAACGCTCATTCGCCGCAACCCTTCGTAACCGGAATTTTCACCGCGCTTTTCAACCCAGCGTTCGTTTTCCTCGGCATAGCCGACCACTTCAAATAATTCGGGGAATTTACGTGCAGCCTGCATTTTGGCTTCGCCGTGATTATGTCCTATTCCTATTTGTCCGATTTTTATTTTTTTCATTACATTTTCCTCCAATCAAATACTGTTCCCATTGGGAAATACGGATCGTCGCAAAGCTGATCATATGCTTGACAGCCGCTTGGGCATTCCTTTCCTTGACCACACCCGCAAGAGCGGGAGCAGTCAATTGTGATAATTTTCGTTTCATAAAATCACCTCTAAAAAAAGTATAGCACACAACATCATCACAGTAAATATCAAATGTGCTATAATTTATCATATTTGATACAAAAGCTATTGATTCTTTTTCATTTTAATGATATAATTATCCCAAGAAAGCAGAAGGATGGAAAGAAAATGGCGATTGATATTTTATCTGATTTGGTCATAACAAAGGTATATTCGGTATCGACTTTGTACACTCCCGAAAAGACAAAATTAAGAAAGAACGACCGCCAACAATGGGCAGTCGTTATTAAATATGAGGGGGAAACGCTTTATAGCTCCTGTGAAAAGCGATTTGTATCCGACTCAAACCACGTGATCATCCTACCAAAAGGATGTTCTTATGAGTGGATCTGCAGTCAATCGGGGCATTTTTCAATCATCGAATTTCAATGTGCCACTACCTTCAATGCCCCCATCTCGATTCGTATCAATCACAGCGACAAGATTTTGCAAATGATGAAGGAGCTTGAGTTTAAGAGAAATTTGTCACAACCAAATATTGAAATGGAGAGTATCCGCGATCTCTACTCTATCATTTTGGCAATTTTGCAACATACAAAACAATCATACGCGCCACTTGAGAAAAAGAAAAAGATCGAACAGGCACTCGAATACGTTTCTCAAAATTATAACAAGAGTATTACCAACGAAGAGCTCGCAACCATATGTAATATGTCAACCGTGTATTTCAGAAAGCTTTTTACAAGCATTATGGGTGTCCCTCCGATCTTATACGTGCATCGTTTACGCATTGAAAAAGCAAAGGAAATGCTTGCTACCGATTACTCTTCCCTTTCTGCTGTGGCACAATCGCTTGGTTATCCAAGCATTTACGATTTTTCAAGAGATTTTAAAAAGCACACGGGAATGGCTCCGTCAAAATATGCAAAGCACTAAAAACCAAAAGGCAGTTCGCTTTTGCGAACTGCCTTTTGGCTTTTAGAAATTAGAGACCGCGCTTGATGTAGCTGGTGTGCAGGATCTCATGCGCCTTGTGGCTGTTGGGCTCGCCGAGGAATTCATCGTAGAGCACCTTAACAGCAAGGTTGTCCTGAGACTTGCGGAGCGTATCGTTTGCGTCGTCGTTATAAAGAACAGCGGCACGAACTGCGCGCAGATCCATGTTCATGCGAACGTTTGCGGGCTGAATGGGCTGACCGCCGCCGTTAACACATCCGCCGGGGCATCCCATGATCTCGATAAACTGAACGTCGAGCTCACCGCTCTTAACCATGTTAAGAAGCTTCTTTGCCATGCCCGTGCTGGAAGCAACGGCAACGTTGACCGTAAGGTCGCCAAGCTTGTAGGAAGCGGTCTTGATTCCCTCGGTTCCACGAACCTCGGTAAAGTCAACCTTCTCAAGCTTCTTGCCGAGAATCACCTCTGCCGCATAACGGAGAGCTGCCTCCATGACGCCGCCGGTCGCGCCAAAGATCGCACCGGCACCGGAGCCGATCGCAAAGGGATCATCAAACTTTTCGTCCTCAAGAGCACGGAAGTTGATACCTGCCTTCTGGATCATACGACCAACCTCGCGAGTGGTGATCGCATAATCAACGTCGGGTACGCCTGCCGCATTCTGATCGGGACGGGTAACCTCAAACTTCTTTGCAGTACAAGGAATTGCGGAAACCATAACGATGTCCTTGGGATCCCAACCCATCTTCTGTGCGTAGTAGGTCTTTACGATCGCACCGAACATCTGCTGAGGCGACTTGCAGGTAGAAAGGTTTTCAGTGAAATCAGGGAAATAGTGCTCGCAGTACTTGATCCATCCGGGAGAGCAGGAGGTGATCATAGGAAGTGCCCCGTTATTTTGGATCCTTCCAAGAAGCTCGTTTGCTTCCTCAACGATGGTAAGGTCTGCCGTAAGGTTCATATCGTAAACACCGTCAAAGCCAAGAGCCTTGAGGGCTGCAACCATCTTGCCCTCTACGTCGGTGCCGGGCTCGTAGCCGAAGCATTCGCCAAGCTGAGCGCGGACGGAGGGCGCGGTGCAAATTACAGTGTGCTTCGTAGGATCAGCAAGAGCCTCGAATACACCATCGGTATCGTCTCTCTCATAGAGTGCGCCAACAGGGCAAGCAACAATACACTGACCGCAGTTAATGCAGGAGGTAGCTGCCAAGGGCTGCTCGAAGGCAGAGCCAACATAGGTATCAAATCCACGGTTGTTGGCGCCGATAACACCAATCTCCTGGATCTTTGCACAGGTTGCTACGCAACGGCGGCAAAGGATACACTTGTTGTTGTCACGGATGATGGGAGTCTTATCGTCGATCGCAT
>JAZNEQ010000006.1:0-15039 GCA_045588715.1 Eubacteriales bacterium
CGTTGTTAAGCGTCAGACAGTCAGCGAGGACGTCTGCAAGACTATCTCGAAGATCCTTGAAGAAGGCGTTTCGGGCGACGGTGGTGCTAAAAACGCTTACGTGGCAGGCTACCGAGTAGCCGCTAAGACGGGTACTTCCGAGAAAAAGGAAAGAGAATGTCCCGTTTGCGACAGTACGGCAAATCCTCTTTACGACGAGAACGGAACGGTTGTGAAGAACGAGGATAAGGTACAGTATATCTGCTCGGTCTGCCGTCATACGGGAGATATGGATAAGTTTGAAGCAAGCGACGATTACGTTTGCTCTACCGTTGCCTTTGCACCGGCGGACGACCCGAAATATGCGGTCATCATCATTGTCGACGAGCCGACCAAGGGCTCCCTTTACGGAAGCACCGTTGCAGCTCCCTTTGTTGGTAACGTTATGGAAACCATTCTTCCGTATCTCGGTGTCGAGGCTGTTTACACCGAGGAGGAGCTGGAAAAGCAAACGGTAAAGATCCCAAGCGTTGTCGGTTGGACCGTCTCAGCGGCAAAGAAGCAATATGCGGCTGCGGGAATTGAGATCGACGTGGCGGCGGGCAGCGAAGGCGTGATCAAAAAGCAGTACCCCGAGGCGGGTACCGTAGTAGAAAAAAGCGCCGCGCGGATCGTTGTTTATACAGGAAACGGTAGCGCGGGAGACACGGTGGTGGTTCCAAATCTGATGGGAATGACCGCAAAAGCCGCCAATTACGCATTGATCAACGCAGGGCTTAATATACGTATCAGGGGTACTAAAAACTATTTGAGCGGAACGGGCCCCCAGGTCATTTCTCAATCGGTGGAAGCAGGGGAAGAGGTCGAGCGCGGTACCGTGGTTGAGATTACCCTGCGTTATCAGATCGAAGGAGATTGATCCTTCAAGAGTGAGGAATATTGACAGAGCCTTTCTATCTCTCTCTGTCGGACGTGAAAAGAAATTTTCTGTTTGGGAGGAAGGCACTGTGAATTTATCGGAGCTTTGTCGGGCGGCGGACATTTTTTGTCCCCGCGAGGTTGGAGAATTGGAGATCCATGGGATCGAGACCGATTCCCGACGTGTTAAAAACGGAAGTATGTTTGTATGTATCCGCGGTCTTCGTACCGATGGGCATGCCTATATCGAGGAGGCAATTGAAAGAGGTGCCGTTTGTGTCGTTATGGATCGATACGCCCTCCTTCCCACCGATACGCGCGCGGTATATCTTCAATGCGGAGATTCAAGACGCGCTGCGGCATACCTTTACAATGCCTGGTATCAGGATCCCGCCAAGGGAATGAAGCTTGTCGGCGTGACCGGAACCAATGGAAAAACAAGCGTTTCCAATATGCTGTGTGCGATCCTTGAGGCGTCGCTTCACCGCACGGGATTGATCGGCACCATTGGATGCAGGATCGGAGAGCGGATACTGGACGTGTGCGGCGGCGATCCTGCGGCAAGCATGACGACCCCCGATCCCGAGGTGCTTTATCGCACTCTTTACGAAATGGCAAGGGAGGGCGTGGAATACGTGGTGATGGAGGTCTCCTCCCACGCCTTGACCTTGGAAAAGGTCGCTCCGCTTTCCTTTGAATGTGCTGTTTTTACCAACCTGACGCCCGAGCATCTTGATTTTCACAAGACCATGGAAAATTACGCACGTGCAAAAGCCGTCTTGATGGCGGCATCCCGCGTTTGCGTGATCAACGCGGATTCGCCCTATGCTGCCTTGATGCAGAAGAGTGCGGCAGGCAGATATATCACCTGCACACAAACGGGGAAGGATGCCGATTTTTCGGCAACCGATATCGAAACGGACTCCCCCTTGGGAACCGAGTACCGACTTTGCTCTATCGGTGCGCGTTTGCGTCTTTCCTGTCGAATTCCGGGAAGCTTTACCGTGATGAACTCCATGCAGGCGGCGATCGCAGCGCTTTCTTTGGGTTGCGCCCCCTCCACCGTTAAAAGCGTTCTTGCTTCCTTGGGATCGGTCAAGGGCAGAATGGAGTACGTTAAATTGGGAATTGATGCCGATTTTTCGGTGCTTTTGGATTACGCGCATACCCCCGATGCGCTGGAAAAGCTGTTGCTTTGCGCACGCGCTCTACGGCGCGAGGGGGGCAGAGTGGTGGTTTTGTTTGGTTGCGGTGGAGACCGTGACAGAACCAAGCGCGCCATCATGGGAGAGATCGCGA
Source organism: Eubacteriales bacterium (assembly GCA_045588715.1). GTDB lineage: Bacteria > Bacillota > Clostridia > Oscillospirales > CAG-272 > UMGS1865. The sequence continues at coordinate 2,197 of JAZNEQ010000006.1, forward strand.
CACGGCTTGCCGACGTTTCTATCATTACCTCCGACAACCCCAGGAGCGAGGATCCCTTAAAGATCATTGATGAAATTTTATTGGGCGTGAGTGCGGACTGCGCCTATCAAGTGATTCCAAACCGCGAGGAAGCGATCCGGTTTGCTGTGCTCAATGCACAAAAAAACGATCTTATTCTTCTTGCGGGAAAGGGACATGAGGACTATGAAATTACACGCACGGGAAAGCGTGCGTTTGACGAAAGAAAGATCGTAAAAGAAGCTTTTCTTGAAAGAACACGTATCATGAGCGGCTCCTTGCACGACGGAAAGGATGAGGGCGAGGCATGAAGATCACCTTAGGAAGGGAAATGGGACTGCGGGAGCTTGCAAAGCTGCTTGGGAGCGCGCTCCTTTTTTCGAGCGACTGCGATCAAACGGTCAAAGGGTTGTGTACCGATTCGCGCGAGGCAGACGAAAGCACTGCGTTTGTGGCGCTGCGCGGCGAGCGCGTAGACGGGCACGACTTTATTCCCGCGGTACTGGAACGTGGCTGTCCCGCTGTGATCGCGCAACGCGCGGATGCTTTTCGCGGGGAGAAAGGCGCGGCTTTGCTCCTTGTTTCTAATTGCGAAGCGGCGCTCTTGACGTTGGCACGCTCCTATCTTGACACCCTTACTCACCGCACGGTTGCCGTGACGGGAAGTGTTGGAAAAACCACAACCAAGGATATGATAAGCGCGGTGCTGTCGCAAAAAATGAACACCTATTGCTCGTCGGGAAACCACAACAGCATCATCGGAATGCCGCTGTCCGCTATGGAAGTGGCACAGGCGCATTCGTGTGCCGTGTTTGAAATGGGAATGAGCGCACGTGGGGAAATTGAAGCAATGTCTCTTTGTGCGCGTCCGGATATTGCCGTGATCACCAATATCGGTACGTCACATATGGAAATGCTTGGCAGCCGTGAAAATATAAGGGATGCCAAAATGGAGATCCTCCAAGGGTTGAAAAAGGACGGGATCCTTCTTTTCAACGGTGACGAACCCTTGCTGTGCGGCAAAGTATCCAAAAGTTACCGCACGCTTTCCATTTCTGTTTTGAGTGATCAAGCAGACTTTTTTGCAAAGAATATTTATATTGAGAATGACCGCACTTATTTTGATGCATATTGGAAGGATGGGTGCTTGAAGGGTCTTTGTCTCTCGGTCGCGGGACGGCACAACGTGTATGCGGGGCTGTTCGCGCTTGCTGTGGGCGTTTTGCTTGGCGCCAATGAAGAGGAGATCCGCCGAGGGCTTCTTTCCTATACGGCAGAGGGACTGCGGCAAAACGTTTGCCGTTATAAGGATCTTACCCTGATCGAGGATTGCTATAACGCATCTCCCGAATCCATGCGCGCTTCTCTCGACGTTCTCGAAGTCAGCGCCAAGGCGCGGCGCATTGCCTGCCTTGGGGAAATGCTGGAGCTGGGGGAGCAGTCGGCTCTCTTTCACCGTGAGGTGGGCGCATATGCCGTGAGAAAGGGCATAGACCTTCTCTTTTGCATTGGTGCGGATGGCGGGCACATCGCCGCGGGTGCTGTGGACGCCGGAATGAAGAAGGAAAGCGTTTTCGCCTTTCCCGATCGCGCGGACGTTGCGCCGCTTTGCCGTCTCCTTTGCGCAAGTCTTTTGCCGGGGGATACTCTCTTGATCAAGGGAAGTCGCGGTGTAAAGCTTGAGCGCGTGATCGAATATTTAAAGAACAATTATTAAAATGACGTAAGAGGGTGCTCGTATATGTTGGATGGATTTTCCGTTGCGTTTGCAATAGCAATGCTTTTTGTGTTTCTTCTGACCGTGGTAGCGGAGCGGATCTTAATTCCGATCCTTCGCTCGCACAAGCTGGGGCAAACCATTCTTGAGATCGGTCCCCGTTGGCATAAATCCAAGGAGGGAACTCCCATTATGGGAGGGATCGGGTTTATCCTTGCCACCATGGTAACGATGGCGGTATTCTTCGTTTATCGTGCCCTTCAAGGCGGGAACACCGAATATTTTATCCCGCTTTCCTTGGTGCTTTCCTTTGGCATCGCAAACGGTGCCATCGGCTTTGTGGATGATTACTGCAAGCTGGTCAAGAAGCAAAACGAGGGCCTTACTCGAATGCAAAAGCTCATCCTTCAATTGGTGATCAGCGCGGGCTTTGTTGCCGTAATGTCCTATACGGGAAATATGCACACGGTGATTCCCATCCCGTTTACGGGCGGTGTTCTTGATCTTGGCTGGACGTATTATCCCTTGGCGGTGGTCGTTCTTACGGGCGTTGTCAACGGCGGTAATATTACCGACGGGATCGACGGCTTGGCATCGTCGGTCACCTGCGTTATCGGCATCTTTTTTGCGGTGGTTGCATTCAGCTTCCGCGATACCGCGCTCTCTATGCTCTCGGCGATTTTGATCGGTGCGACGCTTGGGTTTTTGATCTACAACTTCCACCCCGCGCGCGTTTTTATGGGGGATACCGGCTCCTTGTTTTTGGGCGCTCTTACCATTGGCGCGGCATTTGGCTTTGGAAACGGTGTGATGGGGCTTTTGGTATGCGCCGTATTTATTCTTGAAATGCTTTCAAGCTTTTGGCAGATCCTTTATTTTAAGCTTACGAAGGGAAAACGTTTTTTCAAGATGGCTCCCATCCATCACCACTTTGAGCAATGCGGCTGGAGCGAGAACGTTGTGGTTTTGGTATTTACAGCCGTAGAAATCGCATTTTGCGTGTTGGCTTGGTTTGCGTTTTTTGCACACTGATGATTTGAGTTGATTCAAACGGAAAGGAGGAATCGTTCATGGATCCTAATAAAAAGCCTTGGTATGCGTTCCTTCTTTCAAGGCTTCCGCAAAGAAGCCGAGAGTTGGCGGAAAGCGTTGAAGACTACCGCGGGGAGGACGTAGAAGACACGCCGCCTCCCAAGGGGATCGTAGACGTTCCCTTCCTTTTGATCACGGCGGCGCTCGTTCTTTTTGGCTGTGTGATGATCTACAGCGCCTCCTACGTGTTTGCGCAAAAGCATCATGACGAGTCTACCTATTTTATCGCAAGACATCTGCTCTTCCTCTTTTTGTCGGTGGGATTTACCTCCATCGTCGTAAAGTTTTGCACACCGCTTTTCTGGAAGGATTTCGCCTATATCTTTTACGGGATTTCGGTAGTGCTCCTTATCCTTGTTATGACCCCTCTCGGGGTGGATCTGAACAGTGGCGCGCAGCGGTGGCTGGATCTTAAGATCTTTACTCTGCAGCCCTCCGAGCTTGCAAAGCTTGCCCTGGTCTTGACCCTGGCGCGCTTTATGTCAACGCATGAAAAAGAAGTTCTTTCCACGCACCGCTTTGGGGGGAACTTTAAATACGGTGTTTTTTATCCCGGTTGCCTTATTGCGGGCGTTGGTGGGCTTGTGGCGATCGAGCCGCACGTCTCGGGACTTTTGATCATAGGACTTTTGGGTGCCGCCGTCATGTTTATCGGAGGCACACGCATGAAGTGGATCGCCGCCATCGGAGGTGTGATCCTTGCGGCGTTCTTGCTCCTCATCATCCTTTTCCCACACGCGATGGCGCGTATGGATACCTGGATCAATATCGAGGATGCCGATCCTCTGGGAAGCGCATGGCAGACCCTGCAAGGGTTGATGGCGATCGGCTCGGGCGGCTTGTTCGGTACGGGGCTTGGCAATAGCCGTCAGAAATACGGCTACGTATCCCAGCCGCAAAACGACTTTATTTTTACCATTGTTTGCGAGGAGCTCGGATTTATCGGTGCCGTGCTTGTGATCGGACTTTTCGTAGCGTTTGTATGGAGGGGCTTTTACATTGCACGCCACGCCCCTGACAAATGCAGTGCGCTTATGGTGTACGGACTTACCGCAAAGGTGGCGCTTCAGGTGATTCTTAACATCGCGGTCGTTACCAACACCATTCCCAATACGGGAATCTCTTTGCCGTTTTTCAGCTACGGAGGTACATCCTTGATGCTTCAGATCTTTGAGGTGGGAATTATTCTTTCCATTTCGAGGTACGCAACGCATAAAAAAATATAACATAAAACAGAAAGGACACGCCATGAAAAAAATCAGAACCAGACAGTTTTTAAAAGCGCTGTATACCGCCCTTGGGGTCTCTTTAGCGTTTCTTTTATGGATGCTTTTGTTTGGAAAAGATCTTGCCGTCAATTATTTCAACAGCGTTACGGCTTGCGTCTTTGCGTTTTTGGCAATGGCGGTTCTCACGTTTGTATGCTTTTGCTTTTTGCCGTATTTCCGTGGGGACAAACGTTGGTTTGCCATTCCCTCGCTGTTGACGGTCGTGTTTTTTATGGGGACCGCGCTTTTGTGGCAGACTCCGATCGTGAATGTGACGGTGTGATATGAGAGTATTACTGACTGGCGGAGGAACCGCAGGGCACATCAACCCCGCATTGGCGATCGCGGATATCATTCGGGCGAACGATGCGTCGAGTGTAATTGAGTTTGTAGGTACGAAAACAGGGAAGGAGAATGACCTTGTCGTGCGTGAGGGGTACCGTCTCCATCACGTGCGCACTATGGGGATCAAGCGTTCGCTTTCTCCCTCTAATATCAAGGCGCTTTGGCTGGCGCTTACCTCTCCCTACGCGGGGGAGACGGTAAAGATCCTTCGTGATTTTAAGCCCGACGTCGTGATCGGAACGGGTGGCTACGTCTCGTGGCCCCTGATGGCTGCAGCCGCACGCATGAAGATCCCAACGGCGGTACACGAATCCAATGCCATTGCGGGGCTTGCGGTCAAAAAGCTGCAAAAGCGGGTAGACCGCGTTTGGATCAATTTTGATAGCACGCGTGCACAGCTGGGACAGCGCGCCCGCGTCGTGCGTGTGGGAAATCCCCTGCGCCACGGCTTTGGCGCGATCTCTTACGAGGAGGCAAGAGAACGGCTGGGGATTCCAAAGGGACAGCGGCTTATTCTTTCCTTTGGCGGCAGCCTTGGTGCCGAGGGTGTTACCAACGCGGTTCTTGACATGATGCAAACGGTGGTTGCAGGGGACGAAACGCTCCTCCACGTTCACGCAGCCGGAAAAGCCGGCTACGAGGAAGCACGCGCGCGCTTTGATCTTTTGGGACTGTCGGCGCATTCCAACTGCCGCCTTGTGGATTATATTTACGAAATGCCGCTTTATATGTCAGCTGCCGATCTTGTGATCAGCCGCGCGGGCGCGATGACACTCTCCGAACTTGCAAAGCTTTCCAAGGCGTGCATTCTGATCCCCTCTCCCAACGTGGTAGACAATCACCAATATAAAAACGCAAAAACGATCGCGGATGCCGAAGGTGCGATTTTGATTGAGGAAAAAGATCTTACCGACGGTGTCTTGGGGGAAGCTGCCGCTCGTCTTCTTTCCGACGAGCGCACACTTTCGTCGCTTCGGGAGAAGATTGCCGCATTTGCCGATATTGACGCAAACCGCATGATCTGGATGGAGATATTACAGCTTCTTAAAAAGGCATAACGACAGGGAAGGAAAAACGAAATGAATTTTGACAATCAAACCGAACAAACGCGGAGCGACGGTGAGGATATGCTCTCTCCCGCACGACCCGCCCATATGCAAAAGAAAAATCGCCCCCTTTTGCGCCTGATAGGGCTTGGGATCATGCTTTTGGGGTGCACGGTCGTGATCCTTTCTATGTTGCTTCTCATTTTTCCGCTCTTTCACGTAGGGAGCATCGAGGTGGTAGGGAACGTTCATTATTCTTCCGAGGAGATCATCGAAAAGGCAGGGATCGAGGAAGGGATCGAGGTCTTTTCCATCGATGTAAAAAAGACAGCCGACGCGCTGTTGGAGGCATCGCCCTATTTAGATGCTTGCAAGATCTCGGTGTTCCCGTTTTCGGTAAAGATCGAGGTAACCGAAAAAAAACACGTTATGTATACCGAGTACGATCGAGGCTATATTTCCTTTGAATTTCTCTCCGACAATACGATGCTTGTCCTTGAAGCTCTTGAGGAGCCCGACGGGATCGAAGACTTTCCGCTTGCCACACTTCCCGATATCGCTTCGGCAAGCGTTGGCGGACGTATTGCCTTTCAGCAAAAAACGATCGATGCTGCTTATATGAAAAGCGTGATCGACGTTTTGGAGGAATACGGCATTTACAGCAGTGTTGTAAGCATTGATCTTTCCAGCAGGACCAACCTTTTTTTCAATACGCGGGAGGGCTGCCGCATCAAGCTTGGAACGGCGCGTGAATTGGATGACAAGATCGTCGAGGCGCTCAACCAGCTCAAAAACAACAAAAACGTGATCGAGGTAGACGTCAGCGACCTGACAAAACCGACGATCAAGACCTACTAAAATAAAGCGCGATCCCCCGAAGCAAAAGCCGCTTCGGGGGATCGCGCTTTACGTTCTTATTTCCCAAACCTCTTTGTTCGTGGGGCGATAGCTCAATGCGCTGACCGTTGTTTTCAGGCGTGACGTAGGAGAGACGATCTTTCCGGCAAGAACGTCCTCCTTAGTAAATTTTGCGGTGGTCGGTTAAAGTGGGAAAAGGATCAGGCGCGTGATGCCAAGCGAAAGGCGGTAGGAGAGAGCGCGGTGTGCTTTTTGAAGAAATTGCTGAAGTAATATTCGTTTTCAAAGCCACAGGACGCGGCGATCTCATTGACACGAAGGTCGGTATCCGAAAGAAGTGTCTTTGCCTTTTGCAGGCGAAGTGCGATGACGTAATCGGAAGGTGTCATTCCGGCAAAGCTCTTAAACCTACGTAAAAATTGTACGTAGGACAATCCGCTTTTTTCTCCCAGCTCCTCAAGGCGAATGCCAAAATGCAACGTGCGCTTGATCTCGTCCATTGCTTCTTCGATCATCGGGTCCGTGCTTTGTTTGCTTCGGGTTTCCATTGCATATTGCATAACAAGATCCGAAAACAAATGCTTGCGGTATTCAAAATCGTTTTCAAACACGCCTGTGTCCAATTGCTCCAGCATGGAAAAGGTGGAAGCAAGTCGTGCGTGATCGCGAAAAACGACGTGCTCACACGGAAATGCTTGCGACCCGGCTTTGTATCGAAAAAGATACATGGTAACCGGGGCGATCACCCGTCGGGAATACAGCACGCCCTTTTTAAAAAGCATACCCTCATTTTTTTGCACAACAACATGACCGCTTTCGCTTTCTGCCGCAAAGCTTCCTTCCTTTACAAGCGCAAAGATATCGTCTGTCCCTACAAAACGCTCCATAATGAATTGCTCGCGGTATACGCAAATGGCAACGGTCAAATGTATTTTCATAAAAAACTCCGATGATAAAATATTATATCTTTATTATAGCAAAGTGTATTGTGAAAGTCAATAAGTCAAGCTATAATAGGGTTGTTTAAAATGCATTTGGAGGAAAATATGGGTTATTTTTCTGTATTTGTTGCTTTACTGGCGGGATCAGCGAAGGGGTTTTTCGGAAAACGCATCAGCGGGACTGTCAAAACACAAAGGCAGTCGGTACTGGTCAATGCGGTACGCATGGTGATTTGTGTTTTGATCAGCCTCATCGCGCTTGCCCCCGATGCCATGCGCGATGGCATTTATATCGACTCTGCGGCATGGCTTTGGGGCGCGGTTTCCGGAATTGCGCTTTCCGTGTTTTTAGTAACCTGGCTGTTGGCAATTCGCCGCGGCGCGTTTATGCTGATCAGCGTTACGCAGATGTTTGGTGTGGTGGTGACGCTCGTTTGTGCCTTTTTCGTCTTTCGTACCCCCATCTTACCGCGTCAGCTTTTTGCAATTCTCTTATTGATCGTCGCTGTTTTGATCATGGGCTCGTACAGTGCCTCTCTCAAAGGAAAATTCAGCCTTGGAACGATCGCTCTGCTTTTTCTTTGCGGCATTTCGAGCGGCTTGTACGACTTTTCCTTAAAGCTGTTTACGCATTACTCAAGCTCGAGTATTTCTTCATTAAATTTGATCAGCTATTCAATTGCGGCAATTGTCTTAGGCTGCGTATTTTTTCTTCCGACCAAGGAGGAGCGCTTTGATGCGAAAAAAATGCTGCGCACTACCTTCGTTTCTGTTTTGATCATGTCGCTATGCTTGTTTGTCAATTCCTATTTCAAGGCACTTGCAAATAACTATCTTTCCCCGGCACAGGTCTATCCGATCTACCAGGCAGGAGGCTTGATCTTCAGCGCTGTCATGTCGGCGATCTTTTTCAAGGAAAAGATCACGCCGCGCTGTGTCGTAGGTCTGATCCTTGCATTTGTTTCCATACTGCTTTTGAAATGATCTTTGAAATGAAAGGGAGAGAAAAATGTATACGCTGAAAAACGGAATTCTTTACAAAAACGGAAAAAAGGTGTTTGGCTTGGGGGAATCCTATTATCCCTCCTTCCATCCCTGTAAATTTCCCGTCCCACCCGAGGGAGACCGTATTGGAGAAATGAAAAAGGATCTTGCCATGATGCGTGAGATCGGCTTTAATCACGTGCGTTTTGCCGCCCTTGGAAACGTTTCCTTGCGCGAGGACGGCAGCGTGGAGGTGGATACCCCCTTTATCGACGCTATGACCCGTGAGGCGGAGAAAAACGGCATTTCCGTATCGGTTCGTGAGCAGGGGTACGCTGTCAATCTGCGCGGCTTTGAAAACGTAGAAATGGTTGACTGGAATGACAAAAGGCAGGAAACGGTGTGGTCGGATTTTATCCGCACAACGCTCTGTCACGAGGGAATTTTAGAGGATAACCGCACACATGCCGAGGCACTTGCCAAGCATTACTCCCAATTTCCAAACGTTGTGGCTTTGCAGATCTATAACGAGCCGCACTACCCGGGCACCGAGATCTACGATTATCACGCGGAAACGGTCAAGGCGTACCGCAAATGGTTGGTCGAGGAGGGTATCTTCTCCGAAGAGGAGGCTGCAAGCTATCAGCCACCGCGCACAAGACGCGCGCAGGGCGCGCGGATGTGGGCGCTTTGGCGTTTGTTTGCGCGCGATAGTTTGACCGATTTTTTAAACAACGCCTCCGATGCATCACGGGCAGGCGTACCGCTGCCCACCTTTACCTGTCTTACCAATGACCAGCTTGCAAATCGGGCGGTGTACCGAGGGTGTGATTTCTTTGCAAATGCGAAGGCGATGGATTTTGTGGGGTACACCTGTTATTATCACGGCAGAGGCATTGACTACTATCCGCTTTGTCTTTTTACTGACGTTGCCCAGTGTGCCGCCGAGGCAGAGGGGAAGGACTCCTGGTGCGTTGAATTGGATAGCCGTACCTATATTCCAATTCCGCTGTATAACCGCAGTACCTATACCGTCATTGGATCCGGAGCCAAGGGAATTGTGTACTATCAATGGCGCGGTGACTGTCCCGTCCCCGGCGTACCGCATCCTAACAGTTGCGGCATTTTGAATTACGACGGAACAAAAACGCACAATTTCGACAATGCCGCAAACGTAAACCGATATATCATCGGCATGAACGATCTTTTGATGAACGCGTCGCGCGTACACGAGGGCGTGGGTCTTTTGCATTCCGATTACGCGATCTATCTTTGCGACGCGAGAGAAAACGGTGACCGTCAGCCGAGAAGTGGCGATATCCGCAACTCCTATCTTTTAAAGTATACGGAGGTACATAAGCAGCTTCGTATGGCGGGCTATAACGTAACCTTGACCGATGCCGCGCATTTGGAGAAAAATCCCTTTGGCATCAAGCTGCTTTACGTGCCGCAGGTCGATATGCTCGCACCGGAGGAAAGGGAAGCTGTGGACCGCTTTGCGCAAAACGGCGGCGAGGTGTATATGATCTCTTACCCGTGTTGGGACGGTGCATGCATCGGATACGCCAAATACGAGGGAAAGGTAGAGTCTCGTGAGGGGCTGACGCTTGACAGCATGTGCTCGGTTTGGGACGTAGCGGATCTTACGGGGATTTCTCCCGCGGTTACTCCCTTGGACCCGCGCCTTGGCGTACAGCTTTTGAAAGGGGAGGACTATTATCTGCTTGTCCTTACCAATATTTCTGTTTCGAGAGACCGTATCCGTGCGCGTGTACGCGTGGATATTCCCTTTACTTCGGCAACCTTTTACGCAATGGACGGAGAAAAAGAGGTGCGCTTCAGCAAAAACGAGCTGACGGTCGAGGACGTGAGCGACGGTGGCATCATCGTTTTAAAATGATCAAAGAATCAAGCGGAAATAAACCTACTCAAAAAAGCGTTGGTCCTGTGCCCACAAAGACACAGGACCAACGTTTTTTGTTTTTTAGAGATTGTATTTTTCTTTCCCGTTGACCACCGTCGCGATCCTGTGATAGTCGTTGGTCAGGATCACGTCGATTCCCATATCCAAAAATTTTTTTGTTTCCGCAGGATCATCAGCATAGAACACGTTGCAAATAATGCCGTTTGCGTGTGCCCGGTCGATCATTTCTTGGTTGAAATAGGGCTTGAAGAGCTGTACCTTTTTGCAACCGAATCGAATTGCACGCTCTACAATTTCCCACGCTCCGTCACCCGCACCGCAGCAACGGGCGACGTCGGGATACTCCTTTTGCAGACGCGCGAGCACCTTATCTTCGCCGCTCATCAGATATACGTATTTTTCGCAGTCGTACCGGCGGATAAGATCGATGACCTTTTTTAAATATTCCGGCTTCTCCCCCTCGGTTTTGAGATGGATGTTCATCACACAGTGACAGGCAAATTTCTTTAAAATATCTTCAAAGGTGGGGATCCTCATGCCGCGGTACTCCTCTCCTCTCTTGATGCCGAAATCAAAGGCGCGAAGCTCCTCTAAGGTGTAATTCCAAACCTTTCCCGACCCGTTTGAAACTCTGTCAAGATCGGGGTCGTGGATCGATACCACCTCGCCGTCCTTGGTAAACCAAAGATCAAACTCGATCTCCTCAGCACCCATGGCAACCGCCGCACCGAAGGCAGGGAGGCTGTTTTCGGGAGCGACCGTATTAAATCCTCTGTGCGCGCAGGTACGGGGATAGGGCATGATCGCATCGTGACGGACGATGGCGCTTCCCGCGGGGCGGTACTTCCAGGGGCGGCGCCCCTTTTCCACGTATTCGTAGTGCGCCGCCGGGGGATTTCCAAAGCCGGCGGGCTTATAGTATTTTTGGGTGGGGTCGATCTCCACCGTGGCAATTCCCACGCGGCTCTTCATATCCAAAAGCAGCTCTCCCGTGGGGGCGACCACCATGGAAGCACCTCCGATATCGGACGTCTCATCCATTGAGACCGACGAACGGAGCACGTAGGCGTTGGTGTTGTAGGCAAGGTGTTGAGACATGATCCGCAGGGCAAGGTGCGTGTCGCTGCGCTGATGAGAGCAGCCGATCACGATATCTAAATTCTTGCGTGCCAAGTTGGAAAAGGCTTCGTAAAAATAAAAGTCGTAGCAGGTCAAAAAGCCAAAACGCAGCCCTTCCATTTCGATCACCGTGGGCTCGCTCCACTCAAAGCTGTAGTCGCTGTCAAGACGCATTTTGGTGACTTCTCCCGGGGTCAGATGCTGCTTGAAATAGGTTCCCACGATCTCACCCTTGCGATCGATGGCGTAGGTCGTATTACGCTGTCCGTCCTCGGTATCAAAGCGCGCGTTAAAAAAGACCATCGCGTGGCATCTTTTTGCCAAGGCACAGGCGGCCTCTGTCATTCGCTGTGTAAAACGCGCCGAGGAGGTCATAGCATCGGCACGGGTCTTTGCCAGACACGGAACGTCGCAGGATTCGGGCAGGACGATCAGATCTATACTGTCGTCACATTGCTCCATCAAGCGAAGCTGCTCCTCGAAATAACGCTCCGATTGGCTGTAATCGGTAGAGTAGGCGGGTTGTATGATGCAAACTTTCATGTCGCTTCTCCTTTTTTGTTTCCCTTATATAGAATGCGGTGGCGTTTCTGTTTTAAAAAAGAGGGCAGAATGAGATCTGCCCCCCGGATTACCTTTGATTATTCAGCGAAGTATCTGTCCAAGAGCCCCTTGATCGCTCTTCCGTGGCGCGCCTCGTCGCGAGCCATTTCGTGCACGGTGTCGTGGATGGCGTCGAGATTCAACTGCTTTGCCATCTTTGCCAGCTCGAACTTGCCGGCGGTAGCGCCGTTTTCAGCCTCTACGCGGACAGCGAGATTCTTCTTGGTGGAGTCGCTGACGCACTCGCCGAGAAGCTCTGCAAACTTTGCGGCATGCTCTGCCTCTTCAAGTGCGGCTTCCTTCCAGTACAGCGCGATCTCGGGGTAGCCCTCGCGAGCTGCCACACGGGACATAGCAAGGTACATACCAACCTCGGTGCACTCACCCTGGAAATTTGCGCGCAGACCCTCAATGATCTCGGCAGGGGCATCCTTGGCAATGCCAACGACGTGCTCTGCAGCCCAGGTCATTTCCTCGGTTTCAACCAGCTCTACAAACTTTTCTCCGGGTTGCTTGCAAAGAGGGCACTTGTCGGGACGTACGTCGGATTCTACAATTTCACCGCAAACGGTGCATTTCCATTTTTTCATGATATGTTCTCCTTTTTAACTGATTAAGGTATGAGGATCGTCCTCGTGTTTTATTGTAACATGATTTCGTTTTCGTGTCAACAGAAAAATGCTTGAAAAAGAAAAAATATTTGGAGAATGCCTTGACATTCTTCGCGTTTTAAGGTACAATTTTTACGTGAGGGAAAATCATAGAAAGGACGTTTTTCAGTGCAGGAAAAAAATAACAAAAAAACAACCAAAAAGAAGTATGATCCCGAGCTGATCCTCTCCGCTTTTTTGCTGATTTTCATAGTGCTTGTTATCATTTTGACCGCTGTTTTAATTGCGGTATTTTGTTCGGATACATCCAATGCAGA
>JAZNEQ010000007.1:0-5305 GCA_045588715.1 Eubacteriales bacterium
CATTCAACGAGTTGAATGTGGCTGCACTGTTTTATTCCTTATCGTTCTTTTGCGAAGCAAGTGGGTTCTGTGCCATTGCTTCCTCCATGCTTCTGTTGCTGACGTGAGTGTATATTTGAGTTGTGTTCAACTGTTCGTGACCGAGTATATCCTTCAGTACGCGAACGTCCACGTTACCCGTCTGATACATCAGCGTGGCGGCGGTGTGACGGAGCTTATGAACGGAGTAGTGCTTGGCGCCCAGCCCCGAGAGATTTAGGTACTTATATACCATCGCCTGTACCGTTTTTACGCTGATCCGCTTTTCAAGGCGACTGAGAAACAGCGCTTTTTCCTTCGGTGTTCGGTGCTTGGAGGAAAGCCGTTCGGAGAGGTATGCAGTAAGTGCGTATCGGCAGGCGTCGTTAAGATAAACGATGCGCTCCTTGTTTCCTTTTCCTACCACGCGCAGAGTGGCAAGCTCTGAATCGATATCCCCGATATCGATCCCCACAAGCTCGGATACACGCATCCCGCAGTTGAGAAAGAGCGTAAGGATGGCAAAATCGCGTGTGCGGTAGGGAGAATCGCGATCCTGCTCGACCGCGTCAAGAAGCCTTGTTGCGTCGTCAAGCGTTAACACCTTTGGAAGTGTTTTTTCTTTTTTGGGGGAGTCGATATCCACGGTGGGATTATACTCCAGATAATGTCGCTTGTTGACAAGATATTTATAAAGGGAGCGAAGCGCGGAAAGCTTGCGTGAGCGCGCCGACCATTGGTTGTTACGCGAGCGGTTGGTATAATACAAAAATTCGTAAATGTCCTCGGCGCGGATCTTTTCAAGGGCGGGGAGGGCAACGGAGGAAACGTCGATTTGTAAAAATTCCTCGCTATTATAATCGATCTCACGCTCGCGCGCGATCAAAAAACGGAAAAAGGTGCGCAGGTCAAGAAGATATTCCTCTACCGTTTTGGGGGAACAGCCTTGGATCGTCAGCTTATAAGAGGCATATTCCTGAATAAGGATCGAAAATTCATGTATCGACACACTGCCCGCCATACCGGTATACCTCCCTCCGTTTTTTAAGCTTTATTTTATTATAATAAATTCTAATGCTTTTTAGTTGATAAATTGTAAATTTTTGTGCGGCGGTGTTGCTTTTTTTGACGCGATTCGCTATAATTGATACAAGTATGTTTTCCTTTGAGGAGGTGTGTTTTTTGAAACGCTTTTTCCAAAGCTATTCCTACGATATGGTCAAAATGTTTTTAAACCAATTCGCAACGGCGATCTTTGGTTTTTCTCTGATGATGGCGTGTATGCAGGGGGGGCATTATACCTTGCGCAACGTCACCAGCGTGGGTGCTATCATTTTTTATCTGTTTTTGCTTTACGTCAATTCATGGGAGATCGGTTACAGGGATAAGATCTCGTTTGATCTTGGAAAAGCAAAGCGCGGTGCTTGGACAGGAGCGTTGATCTCTCTTTGTGCCAATGCCGTGAATTTTGTGTTCGCAATTTTTATTTTGCTTGGAACGTTGATCCAAAACGAGTTTTTTGGCAACGTTGGAGCCGTTTGCAAGTTTTTGGCTGTGTTCCTTGAGGGAATGTATACGGGTATTCTGGCGCATCCCGTGGGTGGCGTGCCGCTGAATACGTATGCGCTCGTATGGTTCTTAATTCCGCTTCCTGCGATCTTGGTATCGTCCATCGCCTATTATCTTGGGCTGCACGACGTAAAGGGAACGTCTATCTTTAACAAGCATCAGTACCCCGCCTCCGACAGAGAGACGCGGGGAAGGAGAGATGGAGAATGATCAAGCATCTCATTTACGACTTCGACGGAACACTTTCCGATTCCTATCCTCTGTTCGTTCGCTTTTTTCATGAAATGGCACAAAAACGCGGATACCCGATCCATTGCAGCGACGATACGCTTTACCGCGCGGCAAAGAAGGTGATGCGATCGGTTTATGATATCCTTGGCGGAGAGGCTGTTTGCGGTGACTATCAACGCTTTTTAGACGATTTTCACGAGCTGCAGTTTGCCAACCGAGAGGAATTTCAGTTGTTTCCGGAGGCAAAAAAGCTACTCTGCGACGCGCGTGACGCGGGTCTTCACAACTATATCTATACACACACGGGACCGGTCGTTAAAGAAATGCTTGACCACATGGGCGTGTTGGATTGCTTTGACTTTATCCTCGATGCCTCCTACAATTTCCCCTTTAAGCCCGCACCTGACGCGCTCTTGTTTTTCCTTGACAAATTTGGGCTGGATGCCAAAAGCTGTATGATGATCGGCGACCGTCCGATCGATGCGCACGCAGGTATGAACGCGGGGATGTACGGCTGCCTTTGGGATGCGGATGCGCTTTTTGAGGATGCCAAGGTCGATTTTTATATCAAGGATCTGTCCTCTGTTCGGCAGATCGTTGGATTTTAAGGAGACAACCATGGATTTTACAAATCTAAAGGAGTTTATGGATCACTTGACCTCGTGGATCATTCCGGGGAACTCCGTTGTGGTCTACAAGGACGGTCGCAGGGTGTTTTCGTACCAATCGGGCTACTCCGATCTCGAAAACCAAAAACTCATGCAAGGGGACGAGCTTTTTAATATCTACTCCTGCTCCAAGCCCACCACGGTCGTGGCGGCACTCCAGCTTTACGAAAAGGGAAAATTCCTTTTGGATGATCCCTTGTACGATTTTATCCCCGCGTTTAAAAATATGCGCGTAAGACTGGAGAACGGGGAGAGCGAGGAAGCAAAAAGCCCTATTACCATGCGCCATCTTTTTACCATGACGGCGGGCTTTGATTATAACACGAACGCCCCTTGGAGAATGCGTGCCAAGGCACGTACCGGGGGAAGAATGGAAACGCTTGAGGTTGCCCGTGCCATTGCCGAGGAGCCGCTATGTTTCCATCCGGGAACCAAATGGAACTACAGCATGTGCCACGACGTTTTGGCGGCGGCGGTCGAGGCGATTTCGGGACAGCGCTTTTGTGAGTATGTCAAGGCGCATATTTTCGATCCCTTGGAGATGAAAGATTCCTGCTACCATCCAAATGACAGCACCTATGTGCGTATGGCACAGCAGTATCGCTACGATGTGGTGAGCAGTGACGATGCGGTAAAGCTCCAGGCAGGCATGATCCGCGATGACAACGGTGTCGTGGTCAACGTTGGGAAAAAGAACGCGTTTATTTTTGGCGAAGGATACGACAGCGGCGGCGCGGGGATCATTACCACGGTCGAGGACTATGCAAAGCTTGCAAACGCACTCTCTTGCGGTGGTGTTGGTGCCACGGGGGAGAAAATTTTGGGCGCGGGAACGATCGATCTGCTTCGCACCGATCAGATCTTCACGGGCGCGATCGACACGTCGAATTTCACCTGGGGGCAATTGAGCGGCTATGGCTACGGCTTGGGTGTACGCACAATGCTTGACCGCGCCAAAAGCGGTTTTAACGGGGTGGTTGGTGAGTTTGGCTGGGGAGGCGCTGCGGGGGCGACGATTCTGGTCGATCCCGATACCCACCTTGCATATTTCTACGCGCATCATATGCTCAACCCGCAGGAGACCTACTATCAGCCGCGCTTGCGCAACGTGATATATTCAGCCCTTTAACCTTTTCAAATAAGCACAGCTTAAGTGTGCAAAAGGCCTTCTCCGACGTGAGAAGGCTTTTTGCCTGTTAGGGCTAAAAAATGACCGCATGCCGCCCCCCTCTTGAACTTTTTTGAGGGATGAGGTAAAATAAAAACAAGCAAACGAAAGGGAGAAGAACCCATGAAATACAAATTGTTGATCGATCCCGAAAGGGAAGAAGAGGTCATTGTTGTAGCACACGAAAAAAGCGAGCTTTGTGACAGGATCGAGGCGCTTGTGATCGGTGATACCAAGGAGCTGTTAGGATATACAGAGGGAGAGATCGAAATACTGGATCCCCAAAAAACGATATGCTTTTTTGTCGAGGGTGGGCACGTGTGGGCAAGGACCGATCGCGGAAGCTATCAGTTAAAGGAGCGGCTTTATCAATTGGAGGAGCGCTTTTCGGGAGCGTTTTTAAAGATCAATCAATCCTGTCTTGTCAACGTAAAAAAAATAAAGAGGTTTGAAACCTCCATCGGCGGCGGTCTTGCGGTGATCATGGAAGGCGGATACCGTGATTTTATATCGCGCCGGCAACTGAAATCGGTTAAGGAAAGGATAGGTTTTTGATTATGAATTCTTATATAAAAAGCTTTTTGGGGCGCGGACTGGTCTTCGGCGGCTTTGGGCCCATCGTTGTGGGAATCGTTTTCTTTGTTCTTTCATCTACGGTCGAAGGGCTTTTGTTTTCGGGTGGGCAAGTCCTTTTGGCGGTTGCTTCAAGTTATCTTCTTGCCTTCCTTCACGCGGGGGCGAGTGTCTTTTTGCAGGTGGAGCATTGGACACCGTTAAAATCACTCTTTTTCCACTTTTTGACCCTGTATTCCGCGTATTCGGTTTGCTATTTGATCAATTCCTGGATCCCATTTGAGCTTTTCGCCTTTTTGATCTTTACGGTGATCTTCCTCGCCGTATATTTCGTTATTTTCACGGTTGTGTTCCTTACCGTCCGCTTCACGCAAAAGCGCCTCAATCAAAGATTGGGACAGAAATAGTAAAGACAAAAGGGAAGTCGCATAATGGGCGTGCCCGAAAACGCAGTTTTCGAGTACGCCCATTAACTAAGTTTGCCCTTATGGGCAAGTGAAGTTTACTATGTAAGTGAAGTTATCCTGCGGATCGTGAAGTTTTGCCTTTGACAAAGTGAGGGGCAAACTTAACTTCACTGGGGCTGTCACATTTGACGAGACCGAAAAAGCCCGTGGTAAAAAGGAAAAAAGTCCCGTTTTTCCAAAAAACCGAAAAATGAGACAGTGATCGGTTGAATTCCTTCGGAATTCTCCAAAATATTACGGGCTTTTTCTACCGCCGAATTTGTAGCCATCAAGAACTCGAAGCCATAAGCCCTGCAAAGGTCTTTTTCCGCGTCTTTCTGCCGTAGCTCACCTTGAAAAGTCCGCACTTTCCTGCGGTTCGCTCCGTCGAAATTCATCGAAAAAAGCCTCTTTGCAGGGTGTGAACAGTTTTGCGCGAGCAAACGGTTAGGGGGAGCAAGGAAAAAAGCCTCGCAATATCAAATATTGCGAGGCTTTTTGACGCAGTTAACACAATCGTTTGCCGCTCAAAACCTTATGGGCTCGGGTCCTTGATGGCTACTGACGTACCTTTGTACGCCTATCGCCCCAAATTCGACGCTTCTCGCCTAAATCTGCCGAGCCCCAGGGGG
>JAZNEQ010000008.1:0-18941 GCA_045588715.1 Eubacteriales bacterium
CAAGGGCAAGGGGCGGCTGACAGGCGAGGATATCAAGCGTGCCGATCTCGCGGTCTCTTACTTCTCCAAGCTGATTGAAACCTACAACATGGTCTATCGGAACGGCAAGTACGTAGACGCCGTGGAGATCGCGAAGAAGAATATTGCAAACGTCAAGAGAACCAAGCTGCTCAAACGCGGTATGATGCATAAGATCTATCAAAAGGGGCTTGCCGATATCGTGGATCCCGTGACGCTCATGCGGTACGCGGACGGATACGAATCAGGCTTCTTTGTCGAGACCTTTGAGGAATTGCGGCGCGGTGCCATGGAGATGGCATTCACGCGCATGGAGCTGATGGAAGGCTATGACGCGTTCTTCAAGGAACACAAAGCATATTCCAAGAGAATGGAGGAGGTCGTGGAGTTCCGCGGCGTCAAGATCCCGCGCAACGTCCTTCTCTCCGCCTACATGACAAGCAAGCGCGAGCATTCCCACAAGGGATTTGTAGAAAGTGGCATCACCTTCAAGGATCCCAAGACCGGGGACGGTGTGAGGATCGCGCCTCTGGGCGACCCCTCCGTAAAGTACACCGATGGCGAAATCAAAACCATGATCGCGAGGATGCAAAAGGAGATAGAGGCGCACTTCAACGATACCGACCGCGCGTATATATCGATGGTGGAGAAGATCTTCGACCGTTGTGCGGACATCAAGACGGAGACGGATATGCATCGCCTCGGCTTTACCAACGTGGACAAGGGCGCCTATTATTATCCGATCGCACGCGCAACGCGTCCGATCAACCTTGACTCCGATTCTGTATTGGAAGCCATGGAGCGCGTCAACAGCCTCTCCATGAACAAGGACACCGTCAAGGGAGCGAATGCCATGCTTTACATTGATACGGTGGACGCGGTCTTCCGTCGGCACGTCAATCAAGTCAGCCTCTATCACGGGCTTGCCGATGCCGTGGACAATTTCAATAAGCTGGTCAACCTCAACGTAAACGACGGTCCGGGTGTCCCGATCTCCGTCAATACCGAGCTTGACAGTGCCTTTGGAAAGATGGCGCTGAATTATCTGCGCACCATGAAGAACGATATTGAGGGCATGGCAACGCTCTCGGAGAGTGACCGAAAGTTGCAGAAGTTTATCACCGAGCTTCGCGGCAAGTACGCTACCTTCCAGCTGGGTGCCAATCCCAAGGTTTGGGCGAGCCAGCTTTCGTCTATTCTCTCGGCTTCCAACCTCCTGGATCCTTCCGCGATCGCGTGTGGCTTGATCATGTACGGGGGAAAGAAAAAGAACTCCGCAAGAGCGGGGGAGACAGAGAGAGCTGCTATGTTGCGCAAACAAAGCATTGCCCCCGTTGAAATTAAGATCGCCGATGCCTTTGACGTGGATTTTGAAGCGTTGGAGAAGAATCAATGGAATGCTGTAAGAAAGCCTTTAATTCAAAAACTGCGGGAACTTGGCTTCCTAAAGTCATACCAAACAGACAGTATAGACGTTGCTTTTGAATTTACAGGGGAAGGCTTGCGAAAGAGCATGAACTCTCAAGTGTCGGATTACGGCGGGAACCTTGCCGACCTTGCCAAGGTGGCGATGAACCTACAACCGTTGCTTGACAATGCCGTTCTGATCGAAAGCCATCCGGACAAGGCGAAGGGAACACCAAAGGAAAATTCTCGTTTGGTACAAACCTACGTTTTGTTGAGTGCTTATGCGGAAGGGGAGACGATTACCCCCGTACAGTTTGAGGTCAAGCAATACGTAGACGACCAAAACCGCCTCTATCTCGCGGTTGCTCTTACAAAAATAAAAAAGACAGGTGTCATCGACGATACGGCTCTCACAAAGGGAGAACGGACACGTCTGTTACCTGTCTCTAATATCAGTATACCACAGTTGATCGAAAATATCAACCCTGCGGACGAAAATTTTTTCAAATACATTCCGGACGAGCTTTTGAATGACGCGCAGCTTGAAGCAAAAAAACGTGCCTTGGAAAAGGAAGCGCGGAAGTATGGAAAGGATCCAAAGGAGTATTTGCAGAGGGATTCTTCCGCAGAGAATACCGAGGCAGACGTAGACAAATACTGCCGCCTTGCCAAGCTCCGCCACTCCGAGAACACGGTCGTGGAAGCGCAAAGCGTGATGAAGCGAAGCACCAACAAGCTTACCGAGCTTTCCATGAAGCCGATCGGCGGCGTTGACCGTTTCGTGATCAACCGTCTGTGGGGCGCGTGCCAGGCACAGGTGGAAGCCAACCACAAGGGCGACAGCTCCATGAAAATCGGCAAGGAAGCAAACAAAAAGGAAGCGGGGAGGCTCCTCGAGCGCGTAATTTTGGAGACCCAGCAAAACTCCCTGATGACCGAGCGAAGCGCCTGGATGCGATCGAAGAACGAGCTTGTCAAGGGGCTTACCATGTTCTCCGCCGACGCGATGAAGAACGTGGGGCGCGTCTTTGACGGCATTGGAGAGATCCACGTGCTCAAGCAAGAATTGAAGAGCGAGACCTTGACCGAGAACGAGCGCAAAGCGCTGGAAGCAAGGCTCAAGGAGGCGCGGAAACGCGCGGTGCGTGCATCTGCCGCCCTCATTGCAAACGCCGTATTCATGGCAGCGGTTGCGCTGTTCTTCCAAAGCCTCATGCGGCAGAACGAGGACAAGGAGCCCGAGGAGATCGCGCACGAGGTTGGTGTGGATGCGATCGGCAACCTTCTCGGCGGAATCCCGTTGCTCCGCGATGCTTACGGCTTTTTCGCAAACGGCTACGAGATCGATAACTTCCTTCTTTCCACGATGAACGATTTCCTTACTACGGTGCAAGGCTCTATCGAAACGATTGGAAAGTGGACGGACGGCACGCTGACCTCCCAGGATGCAGCCAAGGCGGTGCGTGACGTTGTCTATTCGACGGGGCAACTCTCGGGGCTTCCGTTCCGCAACCTTTACAAGTATTCCACGGGGCTGATTGCAAGGATCTCGCCCTCCGCAGGATACTGGATCGGCAGCCAATTCAAGCACAATCCGTACAGAGCGGATCTGAAGAAGGCGATCGAGGCGGGGGACGAGCACATGATCTCCACGATCGCGGGGCTCATCACCGACGAGAATTACGGAGGGCAAAGCAAGGAGGTGCGCGCGACCGTGCGCGATCTTGCCGCAAAGGGGCACGTCGTGCTTCCGCGCACGCTCTCTGACACCGTGACGGTGAACAGTGAGACGGTCAAACTGACCGACGCACAGAAGGCGAAGATGCAACAGGTCTACGCCGCCTCCGATAAAGCCGTGGACGAGCTTGTAACCCTTAAGATGTTCAAGGATGCCACCGACGAGGAAAAGGCGAAGGCACTCGGTAAGATCTACGACCTTTACTACAATCTCGCCGTCGATCACGCCTTGGGGCTTGAGACCGAGGAGCGGAGCGTTCTTTTTGCCGAGGCGCTGGACGTCGAGCTGCTTGCCATGATCTCGGCACGTGCCGGGGAACTCAAAGCCGACGTCGACAAGAACGGCAAGACGATCAGCGGCTCTCGCAAAGCCAAGGTCACAAAGCTTGTGTCTTCCTTAAGGCTCACGGCAACAGAAAAATACATCGTCATGGGGTATCTTGGATATCGCCAAACGAACGGTGCGAACCAAGTCAAGGCACACATCAATAAGCTGGATCTATCCAAGACCGAAAAGGAAAAGCTGTACGCCTATTGTGGGTACGGCGCGGCATCCTGACCCATGCGCTTTGCAAGCGCTTGAAAAAGGAAACTCCCCCACACGCAGCGGCAACGTGCCGAACCGTGCGGGGGAGTGTTATTTGCGAGAAGAAAACTTGACAAGCATTTTAAAATATGCTATACTAAACGAGGCAGTAATGCCCATGGGCACCATTATACGGTGGCGGTTGCTTCCTCATTCCCGAGGAAGTCAGAATCTTTTTTGTGCCTTCCTCGCAAAGAGGGAGGTGATGCCAATGTACATGACTTGGGAATTGTTTTTCCAATTTTGCGCACTTCTTGTCGCAATTATCGGTCTTGTCATCAGTATCTTCAATAAAAAAAGATAACCGCCCTGTCTTCCAAAACTAAGCGGTTACCTTTTTAACACTTAGGGGAAGCAACCGTCACTGGTGCCCCTCTGTTTTTATTATACACTGCGGCGCCCGATTTGTCAATACTTTTTTTATAATTGAAGTCGATAAACGAAACAGCCCACGGCGAAAAAATGCCGTGGGCTTTTTGGATGTGTTTGGAGACATCCTTTCTTTAATTATTCGTTTTATATTTACTTCGTTGTAAGAAAATCGTTGATCATATCGTCAAAGTGGTGCTCTGACAATTGGGTTTGGTTGATCTTGCGCACCAGGTCCTCCATTGGGGCGCGCTCCGCACACAGATCTCTCGCGGCGAAAACGATGCTTGAAGCACCGTTGCACGGAACGTCCGAAAATGCGGCGATTCCGTACGAGGTGCGTTTGTAGTCGCCCACCTCGTAAGTTTCTTCAATCATTCCGTAAGTGACGCTCATGCCGTTTTTTCCTCCTCGCTGTACAGCTTTTCAAATTTCTCCTTGAGCTCTGCCAGCACCGATACGGGATCGGGGTGATCGATCAAAAGGAGGATCGCGGTCAGGGTTCCGCACATATGCACGCCGCTTTCGATATCTGTGTAAGAGCGGGGAACCATGGCAAGCGCCTCCGCCATTTGTTCTTGTGTAAATTCATGGGCGGCTCTTGATTTGAGCGCCAGCACACGAAAGGTGTCTTTTATAATCGCTTCCAGTTCGTTTCTCATATTGGCCGTTTCTCCAAACACAAGCAGGAAAATTTTACCAATACCGCAATTTGAAAAACATGAGCTGTAACTCTGTTTTGTCAAAAGCCGTTCTATTCCGACGGCTTTTGTCATATTGCGGTGAGATCAACGAACCGGAGGCCCTCGCTTTGATTCATTTTTGTCAAAAAATAAAAGCTGCCCGAACCCTCCGCGTAAGTATATTACGCGTCTGTGTTCGGACAGCTTACTTTTTGGTGGACCATCAAGGACTCGAACCTTGGACCGACCGGTTATGAGCCGGTGGCTCTAACCAACTGAGCTAATGGTCCGTTGGCGTCACGTAATATTATAATGGATGAAGGAGGAAAAGTCAAGAGGCTTTTTTTATTTTTTGAAAAAATGACGTTTGAATGCTTGTGTCGAAATATCATTTACGGTTTTTTGGCGGGAGCGCGTGTTTCACTTGGTTTCGACAGTAGGGGTGTGCTATGATGTGCTTGTCAAGATAAGCGTATTTTGAGCTCCATGGCGAGGATGCGCAGAGAAAGAAAGGAGTAGGAACATGAAAAAAACATTGGCATTGAGCTTGCTGATGCCCCTATTGCTAAGCGGATGTGTATTGAGAGGCGTTGACAATGATCAAAGCGGAACGCAGGGGCCCGACGATCATGCCGCCAATACGCAAATTTCCATTGACGCTGCAGAGCAAAAGGCAACGTACTATCAAAATTTGGCGGCAGAGCTGGAGGAGGAGATCCTTACGGTCAAAGGTGAGCTCTTTACAAGCAAGCTGGAGTATGAGGCACGCATTAACGAGCTGGAGACACAGCTAAAGGCGGCGATCGCCGAAAAGGAGAACGCTACGCAAAAGCCGAACGATTCCAATCAGGTGGAAAACGAGGATTTTCGTTTTACTGTGAGTGAGGGGCGTGCCACGCTGGTGTCCTACATAGGAAATAAGACCGACGTCATAGTGCCCTCGCATTACGAGGGGGCAAGTGTGGTAGCCGTTGCCGACCGTGCCTTTGAAAATCAAACGCGCCTTTCCTCCGTAGTTCTTCCCGAAGGCGTTGAGACTGTTGGATGGTTTGCTTTTTCGGGTTGTGTTGCGTTGTCGAGCGTGACGCTGCCTGACAGTGTAAGATCGATCAGCTACGGTGCCTTCTTACTTTGCAACTCTGCTATAACGATCTTTTCTTCCAAGGACTCCTATGCGGCAAGATACGCACAAAGCTACGGAATGAAGCTAAGTCAATAAAAGCATTTAAGGGGGTGTCTCAAAT
Source organism: Eubacteriales bacterium (assembly GCA_045588715.1). Classification (GTDB taxonomy): domain Bacteria; phylum Bacillota; class Clostridia; order Oscillospirales; family CAG-272; genus UMGS1865. The sequence continues at coordinate 6,045 of JAZNEQ010000008.1, forward strand.
GCGTTTTGCATTTGAGACACCCCCGTGTTTTTGGCTTTGCGGCTTGATACTGCAATTTTCGCCCATTGTTTGATCGTGTTTTTTTAGGATTTGAGAGCGAAAAGCGCAAATTCCCCGGCACGAAAAAGCCGGACGGTCGACTTCTTTACGTTCGTGCCTTTGCAACGTAAATACGGTTTGAATTGACGTGAAAGGCAGCGGACAAAAGCCCGATCAGTTCATATCTGACGTACTCATTTTCTCCTCCGTTGCATACGATGCCAATGCCCGTAATTTCGGGAGCGGAGCGGCTGAGATAAATGGGAGTGGCAGAAGCACCGCTTCCAAGAATGACGTATTCCTCGTTTCCGTCCTTCCATTCGGTGGCATAGACGGATTCAAAGCCTCCCGACAACGTGACGGTCACGGTTACGGTTCCGACGCCTCTGACCGATTCGCAAAGAGATTTGATCTCTCCCTCCAGATATCTTTGATAGATCACGATCTCATCGGTTTCGGTGCGGTAGGGGAGTTGTGTCTCTTCTTCCTTTTTTTGACTTGGCGTGCTTCCGATGAGAATGAGTGCGATCCCAACTGCGGCGGCAATTAGAATGATCCACAGCTTTCCTTTGAGATCCGACGCGCCCTTTTCACCGGTGCCGCCTTTAAAAAACGTAAGCATTGTTTTTTTTCTCCTGTTTTGATTATTCGATTGCCGAAACGCAATCACAGCCAAGCAAGCCTTCGACGTAATTCTCAATGCGTTCGGGATCTTGCCATATCGCGCTTCCCGAAAGGATCACGCTGACCCGTCGGGGGCGTGCCTCCGTGCCACTTTCCCACTGTATCGCACAGCGTACCTCGCCCGCTTTGATTGCAAATTCGCTTTCCAAGCGTTCGATCAAAAGTTGTGTCAAATACGTTTTGGAGGAGGCTGTCATTGCCTCCTTTAATTCTTGCTCGTATTCTTCTTGGTCCACAACTCCCGGGAGCGTGTCCGCGCTCCCGCCGTTTAGCCAATCCACGGTTCCGGAAAGTATGTTTTTGAGGGGAGAGAGAAGAATGCAGATGAGAAAAAGCGCACACGCAAGACGCAAATGTCCCGAAACGCCCTTTCCGTTTGTCGAGGGGGCTAAGATCCCGAGCATTGCTGCAAACAAAGCTCCTGCAATGATGGAAAGTAAATATTCTTTCATAACGTTAACCTATTGCCGACGCGCAGTGTATTAAAAGCGTAAACGTGATAAGTAAGATCGAGGAGCAGATGCAAACGGCGGTGATGAGATATCCGTGAAGAGAGGCAAACTCCTCCAAAAGCTTTTTTTCACGCTCGCACCCCAAAAGATCCGAAAGCGAGGCGCAGAGCTGCCAGGTAAAGCGCAAAAGCAAAAGCTCGATCAAGGTAGGGAGAAGTAAAAAAAGCAACAACAGCACCGCACAGATCCCAACCGTGCCCCGCAGATAACCAACACCCGCTCCGACGGTTTTTAGCAACTCGGAGATTGATCCTCCCAGCACGGGAATAAGATTTCCTGCGGCAAATTTCGCGCTTTTCATGGCAAGCGTGTCACTGCGGGAGGCAAGGATCGTTTGCGAGGAGATCATGGTCAAAAGCAACATCATAAGAAAGGTAAGCGCCGTGGTGTAGTTTTTTTTGATTGTGGAAAGTAAAGTCCCCACGCGAAGGCTCGGGTCCAGCGTGCCGATGAGAGAAAGGGAAAGGCAGATTCCGCAAAAGGGAACCACCGTGTTTCCGACCAGCCCGTCCATAAGGCTCATAAAGACTGTGATCCCCGAGGCGGATGCGGCGGCGGTGGCTACGTTTCCGCCCATGGCGTAAAGTCCGCCGAGGAGTGGCACCGACAAGGCACTGACGCCGCTCAACGTGGAAAAATAGCTTTTGACGTTCTCAATGCTTTGGTAGCCATAGCACAAGAGCGTGGTGAGAATGACCAGGGTCGTGCAAAACGAGAAGGCGGAGGCGATCCCCTCGGCACGAAGGGAGGAGCCAAACGTACGGCAGAGTGCTGACAGGATCAAGATCCCCGCAACGGTGCATAAAAGAGAAACGCAAGTGCCTATCTTAAGCCCGAGAACCGTGAGAAGCGTTTTAAAAAGATAAGAAAAGCTCGACGCCTCCATAGCTCCCGTCTCTGCGTCTTCACTTCTGTCAGAAAAAAATCCGCTTGGCAGCATTTCCTTGACGTAGTCGGGAAGCGTGTCCAAAAGATTGGTATAAGTGTCGGGAAGACGGGAGGGATCCGCTTCGGGGAGCTCTTCTTCCTCGGCACCGACCGAAAGGATGAGGTGCATACTTATCAAAGCAAGAAGCAAAAGAAACAAGCATGCGCGAAGGATCCCACTTTTCATGTGTCGCCTCCCAGGGAAAGAAGCCGTTCGGCGATGGAGAGGATCTCGGTGATCATGGGAAGGGAAATTAGCAAAATTTCTATTTTTCCGGTCAACTCAACCCCTGTGGAAAGAGCGCTTTCTCCGCATTCCCGACAAATATCCGCGCAGATCTGCGTCAGGATCGCAATGCCGAGCGCCTTAAACAAAAGTTCGGTATAGACAGAGGCGTGGGTGTGCTCCGTCAGTGCGCGCACATAGGCAAAAAGCGGTGTTGCGGCGGCAATGAGAATACCGCCGAACACAAGAACAAGCGCAAGTCGCAAAAGCGGAAGAAGATCCGACTTCCATTGCTTGATGATCGCACAGGCGCTGATCCCCAGTACAGCAAGCATACAGACCTTGATCAGCGTCATTGTTATATACCAAACATAGCGCTGATCATATCAAAAAGATTTCTGATCTCCGTGATCAAAAGCATAAGCGCGACAAGGATCCCCGCAATGGTCACGAACATGGCTTGCTCGTCCCTGCCGCTTTTGGAAAGTGTTTGTGAGGCAAGCGCTACAAGGAAGCCAAGCCCCGCGATTTTGATGATCAATGAAATATCCATTTTTTTATTTCTCCGTTCATTTTTTACCAAAGAAGAATGGCGCTCCCTACGGTAATACATACGGTCAGCGTGACCGAAAGCTTAAGTCTTGTGGGCAGCTCTGCCGCGCGGGATGCGCGCCGACAGCGAAGCTCCTCAATGCAAGAATCGCAAAGGCGAAGCTGCTGTTCGCGGTAGCTCCCTCCGATATCCCGTTTAAAGCTCTCAAGAAGATGGCGCACGTTTGCGTCAAGATACACCGAGGTGCGCCCGAAAAGCGCTTCAAGATCACGTTCCCCGTCGGGACAGTCCTCAAGAATCTCGTTAAGTGGGGTAAGGTAGCAATCGATCTGGGTGCGGATATGACGAATAAGATCGATCCATCCGTCCAGCACAAAAACCGTTCTTTTTTCATAGGAGACGGAGCTGTATGCGGCAACACCTCCCACAAAAAGCATCAAGAGAATCCCTAAAATTTTAACAGTCAGCATGGCTCCTCCTTTCCGCATGACACAAAACGTCCTCCGCTTCCTGCCAATCTGTAAAATGAAAGGAAAGGGGGGCGCCTTCCCGTCTGGTAAGCCCTACGTAAGCTCCAAAGACCCGGTCGTCGTGTAAGCGCCGCAATTGCGGTCGGCGCAAAAGATCCGTGCAGGACGAGGCGTGTGCCGTGGCAACGAGGGGGACGCCGCAACCGGCATTGATAAGGATTGCGTCGGCATCCTCCAAGGAGCCGATCTCGTCGCAAAGGATCACCTCGGCACGCAGGCTTCGCACCGCGATCTCGATCCCCGTACTGCGCGGATACCCTGATAGGACGTCCAGGTCGAGGTAAGATTGTAAAAGCAAAGCACCGATCTCTTCCCTTGTGTCAACCACAACGGTGTGAAGTCCGCGGTGCGGAGAGGAGAGCTCCTCGGCAAGCGCGCGCAAAAGCGTGGTCTTTCCAACGCCCGGGGGGGAATAAAACAAAATTCCGCGGGGGGCGATCCCGGCAAGAAAGCTGTCGGCGACGTGCGCTACCGATAGCTTGACCGCGTGTGGGATGCGGATGACAAGTCCCGTAACGTTGTGAACGCCAATGATGCGCTTGCCCTCCAATGCCGCACTTCCGCATACCCCCACGCGAATCCCCTCTCCGGGTGAGAGGTAGCCTTGATTGATGCTGTCGGCATAGGCGTAAAGGGATCCTTGGCACAGCCTTTTTAAAACGTCCGCCATCTCTCCCTCCGTTGGGAGGACGTTGACGGAATAGCAAAGTCCCCCGTCAACCACACGGGGAAAGCGGCCTGCGTGCAAGCGGATCTCCTCCGCACGTGCAGCACCGCAGCGGTAGATGGCAGAGAGCCAGTGCGCAGGGAGGGCTTGAGCGAGGATCTTGGGTAATACTTCCATTTTTTTATGTACCGTCTCGGCGGTTTGCATGGCGTGCCTCCCGTCTTTTTTGTTTACTTCAATATATGGAGCAAAATGAAAAAGTAGAACGTTTTTTTAAAACTTTGCATAAAATAATAGCAAAACAGTACGGAGGTTTTTTTATGACGATCAAATCGACCGGTGAAAATGCGTATTTTGCCGCCTCCAACAGCGTCAAAGGTTTTTTTAGCTATTATGATGAGATCTTTCGGGCGGCAAGGATCGGACACGTATATGCGGTAAAGGGTGGCCCCGGTACGGGGAAGAGTCGTTTTTTAAGAGACGTTGCCGAATATGCGGAGGATCGGGGATTTGCGTGCGAATACATCTATTGCTCCTCCGATCCTACGTCTCTTGATGCGGTGATCCTGACACGCGGACGGGAGGCTGGGATCGCACTTCTTGACGCAACGGCACCGCACGTTTACGAGCCGTCCTGCCCGGGAGCCAGGGAGGAGCTGGTAGATCTTGGGGCTTTTTGGAATGCAGAAGCACTGATCCAAAAAAAGGAATTGATCGAGTCGCTGGGAGTGGGGAAAAGGGAAGCTTATCGCGCTGCCTATCGCTACCTGGCTTCCCTTGGAGAAATGAATGCCGAAAGGGACAGCGTGGTGCTTCCTTACGTACGCCTTGAACGCATCCGCGCGTTTGCCGCGAGATTGATGCGGGAGATCGGAGACGGAACGGAATTTTGTGCGGTGCCCGCGCTGATGCATTCGGTGGGAATGCGCGGCGAGGTTGGGTTTGATACCTATTTTGCGGATGCGCAAAAAATTTATCTTGTGGAGGATTGCCGTGGGAGCGCCCGATATCTCATGGCGGAGCTTGGAGAGCTGGCACAAAAAAAGAAGCTGAAGGTCAGAATTTCCCACGATCCCGTAGAGCCCGAAAAGCTGGATGGACTGTTTTTGTGTGAAAGCGGAATTGCCTTTGCTGTGTGCACGGGAAAGGAGTGCGAGTATCCGCACAAGCGGATCCGTATGCGCAGGTTCGTTGATATCTCCTCTATGAAAAAGGAGCGTGTACGCCTCAATTATGCCGAGCGGATGCGCCGCGCCATGCGCGACGGCGCGTTGGAATCGCTTGAGCGTGTCAGCCTCTATCATTTTCGCTTGGAGGAGATCTATATGTCGGCAATGGATTTTGAAAGGAAGGAGACCTTTACAAAAAAGTTTTGTCGGGAGCTTTTTGACTTGAAAAAGAGAGGTGCATGTGATACAATAAATAAAAAGTAACGAAAGAGGAAAGGATGTAAAGGAATGAAAATTGTTCTTTTCGCACTGAACGGTTCCTTTTCACATACCAATCTTGCCATTCGATGCCTACGCCCGTCCTTGGAGCGTGCCGGACACGAGGTCATTCTGGAGGAGCATACCCTGCGTGACCGTACGGCGCATATTTTAGAGAGCCTCTATTCTCATCACGCCGACGTTTACGGATTTTCCTGTTACATTTGGAACGTTGAGGAAACGTTGAGGCTCGCCCATGCGCTCTCCGAGATCCTGCCCGGATCACGCATTGTTTTGGGAGGTCCCGAGGTCTCTTACGGGGAAGAGCGTTTTTTGGGAATGGATTGGATCGATTGCATCGTTTGCGGTGAGGGAGAAGAGGCTTTTTTGGCACTTTGTCGATGCTTTGAGAAAAACGAACCGATCCCGAGAGTGATCCGCGGGGAAAAGACAGAGCTTTCGGGCACGGGGATCTTATACCGCGAGGGGGAAGCGGAGGGGAGCATCGCCTATTACGAATCCTCCCGCGGCTGTCCCTATGCCTGTGCCTACTGTCTTTCCTCTCTGGAGCGCGGCGTTCGGTTTAAGAGTGTGGAGGAAACGCTTTGCGATCTCGAAGCGTTTGAGCGGCTGTCCTCAAACGTTCGCATTATCAAATTTGTAGACCGCACCTTTAATGCAGACAAAAAGCGTGCCAATGAAATATGGCGCGCCCTTTTGGAGTCTCGTTTTACAAAACATTATCATTTTGAGGTCTGTGCCGATCTTTTGGATGAGGAAGCGTTTGAGATCCTTTCCAAATTTGAAAAGGGAAAAATACAGCTTGAGGTCGGACTGCAAAGCACAAACCCCAAAACGCTTGCCTGTGTTTCAAGACACACCGACCCTTTTCGTGTGATCAATGCGGCACGCCGCATCCGTCAAATGGGAAATATTCACGTGCATCTGGATCTGATCGCGGGGCTCCCCTACGAGGGATATGAAAGCTTTGCGCGCTCCTTTGACGATGCCTACGGTGCTTGCGACCTGCTTCAGCTCGGCTTTTTAAAGTTGCTCCACGGAACGGAGCTGTGGCGCCGCCAAAAGGAGTTTGGTTACCGTGCGCTTCCCACGGCACCCTATACGGTTTTGGAAAGCAAGTGGATCACCTATTCGGAAATGACAAGGCTTTCACACGTTGCCGAAGTGCTTGACCGCTATTTGGAAAGCGGACGCTTTTTGCATGCGCTTTGGTACCTCACACCGCATATGATCTCGCACTTCCGCTTTTGGGAGGGGCTTGCCGACTTTGTTGCCGCACGCGACGTGCGTCCTTTGCAACGCATTTCCCAGCTTGACGCATTCCGCTATTTTGCCGACTATGCAAGCAGCTTTTCTCCCACGGTAGACACGGAGGTGCTAAAGCGCATGCTGTGCGCGGATTTTTCGGAGCACGAGCACAAAAATCCGCCCGCCTTTTTAAGAGCGAGCGAAACCGTATAATCCAAAACAAGAAAGCCTTGAACGGGTTGCGTTCAAGGCTTTCTTGTTTTGCTCTTATATGCTTTTTTGTGTCTTTTTCAAAATCTTTTCATACGTCAGCCCATAGCTTTCCGCGATGTCACGCGCATAGCTCTTTCCGTCGGGCTTGGCACGGGTGATCTTAAAGGAGCGCTTTCCCTCGCCCTCCATGCCTGCGACCAAAGTGTCGATGGCAACACCGCCCGATGCCAGTGAGCGCGCGTTGATACTGTCGATCTCTGCCGCCAGCTCGTGCAGGTGGGTGGAGAAAAGACAGCGGCAGCCGATGTGGGCAAGTCCGCCCAACACCTCGGCGGCGATATAGGAGGCCTCAAAGCTTCCCGTAGAGGAGAGCGATTCGTCAAGAAGCACAAGGCTGTGGGGAGTCACGCAGTCAAGGATCTCGCTAAGGCGGGCGCACTCCTCGCCAAGGCGCCCCTTGTCAATGGTGTCGTCAGCACCCGTGGGGAAGTGCGTGTAGATCCCGTCTACGGGAGAGATCGCGGCACTCTTTGCGGGGACGTACATGCCAAGCTGCATCATGACCTGGGCAAGTCCGATGGCACAGGTGATCACGGATTTTCCGCCTCGGTTGGGGCCGGAAAGCACGTAGATCATCGCGCTTTCGTCAAACACCACGTCATTGGGAACGATCTCGTCCTCGATCTTCAATGCAACGCAGGGGTTGTAAAGCCCGGGGGCGTTGAAGGCACGCTCCTCCATCGGGCGAATATCGGGTGCCGTCAGGGGGCAGCCTTTGTCTTTGAGGGCGCGGAGAAGATTGGTTCCGCGCACCAAAAACTCAAACTCGGGCATGAGATTTAAAAGGAACTCCGTGTTTTCGAGGACGTAGGTCTGCACGATCTTCTTCCAGGAGCGTAAGGACGCGCGGTAAACGTCGTTGATGGCGCTGTTAAAAGCAAGGGAGAGTGCCATTTTTTGGTTTTCGTTTTGCTTTTTCCCAAAGGGGACTAAATTTGCGATGCAGGTATAGTTGTCGTTTTTAAAATTCAGACGCAGGATCTTATCCAACACGTCGCCCGACTTAAAGGATTCGGCATTGATGGAAAGAACACCTGCCGAGGAGGGGCGGAGCTGTGCGTCGAGATTGACACCAACGGTTACGCTTTTGATCTCACGCACCCGCTGCGTCAGCTCATTCAGCTTTTCGTTGAGTTCCTTATAGTAATCGCTTTCCGCAAGCGTTTTGACCAATGACAGAAGTGCGGTGAACGCAGGGCTGGAAAGGTCGTTTTCCACCTCCAAAAGTCCCTCGTGAAGCACCTTGATACTGGAAACGTAAAGCTCGATCTCGGTAATGCTGGAAAGATAATCGTTGGTGTCTCCGCTGTCGGCTTCAAGACGGCGAAGCTCCATAATATCGTTGAGGACGGGGACCAAGCGGTTGAGCATTTCCGAAAGCGCCTCACAGCGAAGCATGTCGTCAAAGGTCGCCATACGGTAGCGCATGACCTCGGGATCGGTTGTGAAAAAGTCGGAGAGCGGGCGGTTTTTTAGTTGGAAGCATTCCAAAAGTCCAAGCTCCTCCAGGGTAAACGTATCAATATCCGGCACACAGTTTCCCACGTCGTGCTTTTTGCGTATTTCCTCACTTGGATAGATCAGACTGAATTCATTAAAATCCATATACGGGATCCTTTCATGTGTTTGATGGCGGCAAGCGTGCCGAAGGTGAATTGCTTTTATCATTCTACCACAAAAATACCGATTCGTCTATAGTTAAAACCGAATTTTTTGACGGGTTTGTGTTTTTCAATTGACTTTTCACGTAAAAAAAGGTATAATAAAGCATATCTTATGGGAGGGGAGGATCGCTTTGTCGGATTTTTTGTTTGCCTTTGATTACGGAACGCTCGGACAAATGCCCATGCTTCAAAAAAGAATTACCAATCCCGCGGAGCTGATCCGCGGTACGGATCTGTACCGTATGCTCCGCCTGTGCGCGATCGAAGAGAGGACGTGCTTCGAGGAGTGCTCTGACTGGGAGCTCTTTTCGGCGTTTTCCAAGGCGCTTGCGCTTTTAAAAGGATTCCCCACGGCGCACCTTATGCAAGCTCTTTTGGAGGAGTGCGCCGGGGTGAGATTTCCCTTGACCGAGGCGTGTGCACGTGACTTCTGGAATGAGAGTGTTGCGTATTTCGAGGAAGAGCACATTGCGCTTTGCGATATGCTCTCCAAGGACACGCCTCTTTTACGTTGTGCGAACGAAGGGGACGACGGGTACCCCTCCGTACTGGATGCTTTGTCGCTCTTGCCCACGGCGTGCGCCTCGTTTTTTGAATGGAGACAGGGGATCGAGAATTCCGTTTCCGATTTTTCGGCGAGGGGATGCCGCGAGATCCTTTTTGCCCTCCCCGATGAATTTTCATTTGTCGAGCCCAATCCCTATCTTGTGGGCGAAGCACTTGGGAAGACGCGAAAAAGCAAGGAGGAGTATGCTTGTCTTATCAGCCAGCTATTTCGCGAGGTGAGCACCCATGCAACAAAGCTTGATATGACCGTGCTGATCAAGGTCCGTAAATGCACCGATGCGTTGCCCATGCTTTCTTACACCGATCGCCGCGTAGGGCTTCCCCGAATTTGTCTATGCACAGGCGATCCCTTGATATGCGAGGGGACACAGGAGCTTGCCGTGCGCCTTGCTTCAAAATTTACGCTTGCCCTTTCTCTTTCGGCGTTTCCCACCGTGCACGAGCTGGAGGCAGCACTCCTTTCGGCGGCGGCGCGTTATCCTGTCTCGCGCATCGGATTGATCGCGGGAGTTGACCTGCGTCTTTCCCGTTACGCGCACTCCGCAGCGCGCGACCGCGTTTGTCGCATCATGGAAAAAAGCTTTGAAAAAAAGTAAAAAATCACTTGCAAAGAATTATTGGATATGTTACAATATAGGGTAGAGGTAGAGACGTTGCCCAACAAAGAGAAAGGAATGTAAAAATGAGCTCCTTATTAAAGAAAAAATTGCCCCTGATCATGGCAGTCGCCGCCGTCGTTTCTCTGATCGGCGCGATTTTAATGTTTATTTTCCCCGTCTTGCAGTCGACTGCAGCATATAAGCGCACCTTTGGCATTATCATCATGCTCCTCATGCTCGCGCTCTCGGCGCTTGCTTTCCTCTATCTTTGGTTGGGAAGAGATACCGAACCCAACTTCTTCCTTTTTGACCGCCAGAAAAAACGCAATATCTCGGTTGACGATCTTACGTTTACCACCGCAAACGAGCGCCTTACCTTTCTTCTGACCGCGGTCAGCGAATCGGTGGAGGAGCTGTGGGTAGAAAACGTGCTTGAAAATGAATCCAAGCTTGGCTATCGCAGGGTATACCGTCCCCTCATCGCTTATAAAATGCTTTACGATCTTGCCGATAAAAATATCGAATCCTACTGGAATTGTCTTGAAAATGCCTCCGACGAGACGGTTGCCTCTATTGCGAGCGCGCTCGAGCAAGCGGGGGAAAAGGAAATGCCCAAGGCGTTTACCTTCATTATGGCAAACTACCGCAACGATTCCGAAAAAATGCGTTCCTTTATCTTGGGGAACACCAAGTATATCCGCGGACGTATCATGGCGTACATCAAGCGTAATATTGAGTTGTTTTATTGATCAAAGACCGTGCCGAAGGCTTGCAAGCCTTCGGCACGGCTTTCTTGGCTTTCAGGACAGCTCCGTGACTTAATTGGTACAAGATGCGGGATCACGAGTGACTGACCATCGCGCGGTACTCGCTGGGGGAAAGTCCCGTGGATTCACGGAACGCTTTCCTGAAATAGACGGCGGAATGAAATCCGCAACGCTCGGCAATGGCATCTATGGAAAGATGCGTATTGCGAAGCTCCTGCGCTGCGTTTTCGATCCTCATCTCGTTCCTGTATCGGATCGGTGTTGTTCCCAGCTGGCTTTTGAAAATGTGATAGAGCCTTGATTCGCTGACACAGCAATGCGCGGCGAGCTCTTGTGTTTCATAATCCCTGTGGCAGTTTTGCTCAATAAATTCCAATGCTTTGATCAAGGCGGGATTGTATTTTTGAGGCGGTTCCGGAGAGAGATAGGGAAGGACCTCGGCATAAAATTCATAGTATTTACCAAGCGCCCTTATTTTATGGATCCGTTCCTCCGTTGCAAATAGGGTATAGATCTCCCAAAACAGCTGTGCCGTTCTCGGGAGGGAAAGCTCTTTGATATGGGTCATGGAATAACTTTGTGATTCTCCGGCTCCCGTTGGCTTGGAAATGATCTCAAAGGTCAGAAATTCCACGTCGGGACATCCCGTCCAAACCGAATGGTAGCGAATTCCCTCGGGAATATAAAAAAGGCTTCCTTCCTGCATGGTAATGCTCTTTCCCACCGTTGAAAGTGTAACGGTACCCTTGAGCAGATATACGAAACTGGAATTCACACGTCCTGCTCCCGCATCGTAATAATGAGAGCGTGTGTAGTGTGTGTGGAGAACACGCAATTCGCTCATGCATAGTTTTTTTGAGTATCCAAGACTTTTTTCCATGCTTTTTCCCCCAAAAACAGCAGAATAGTTTCGCTAATGAACAGTATAGCATATTTACAATTTTCTGTCAATATGTTAAAATAAGGACGTGGATTCCACTGCTGTGGAAAAATAAAGTGAAAGAGGTACAGAACAATGAAAGCTATTTTGGTTCAGCCCGATAAGGCGCTTACGTGGAGCGACGTTCCCGATCCCATCGTTGGGGACGAGGACGTTTTGGTCGAAATTCACTGTGCGGCACTCAACCGTGCGGATCTGATGCAACGCGACGGTGACTATCCGCCTCCTGCCGGCTGTCCCGAATGGATGGGGCTTGAAATTGCGGGTGTGGTCGTTAAAATGGGAAAGATCGCCGCGGAGAAATCCAATTATAAGATCGGTGACGAGGTCTGCGCACTTTTGGGCGGCGGCGGATATGCCGAATACGTCAACGTAAAATACGATATGCTGATGCCCGTTCCCAAGGGCAGAAGCCTTGTCGAGGCTTCTGCTATGCCCGAAGCTTATGCCACCGCATACCTCAACCTCTTTATCGAGGGAAAGGCAAAGCCCGGTGATACGCTTCTTATGCACGCGGGTGCCAGCGGACTTGCTTCCGTAGTCATTCCCATGGCAAAGGCATTCGGACTCCGCGTGATCACCACGGTGCTCTCCGATGAGATCGCCGAAAAGATCAAGCCTTTGGGGGCTGATCTTGTGGTCAACACCAAAAAGGAAAACATAGCCGACGTGCTCAAGGCACAGCTTGAGGCGGGAACGCCCGTGGATATCGCCATCGACTGTCTGGGCGGCAGCTTTATGGGCGGTTGCTTACCTTATCTTGCACACGGCGCGCGCTGGATCATGATCGCGGCTTTGGCAGGACAGATCACCGAGATCGATCTGAAAAACATTTACGTTCGCAACGTTCGTATCATTGGAAGCACGCTGCGCTCCCGTACTCCTGCGTTTAAGGCAGAGCTTCTTTCCAAGCTCGTGTCCGACGTTTGGCCCAAGGTGGAGGAGGGCATGATGAAGCCTTCTATCTATAAGGTCCTGCCCATCACCGAGGCAGAGGAGGCACACGCCATCCTTCAACGCGGCGAAAACGTTGGTAAAGTAGTTCTTACCGTTACTCACTAAATATTTTCAACTCGCCACCGGGTGAGATAGGGTAGCAAGTATAAAACGAACCTGATTTTTGCGGAAAGCTTTATGCCACCGGTTCGTCAGCGCGCTTGACAATATTTCTATATGGTCTCTGCGCTCTTCCTGCCGCTGACAAAAATCTTTCTCGCAAAAATTCTTCGACTCTGTGCCAAGTATTTTCGAGG
>JAZNEQ010000009.1:0-6667 GCA_045588715.1 Eubacteriales bacterium
ATTAGGAAAACCAACTCCTTGGCTCACAGAACGACATGGCTACGATCCGACTTCGTATCAGGTGAAAGGGTTCGGCGACGTTCGCCATCTCAGCCGTTTTCACAGCACCCCCGATTTTATGCGGTTGTTTTGAAACGAGCACATTATAACACTAAAAAACGTGCTTGTCAATATATTTTTAAAAAAATCAGTAGTAAAAATGATTTACGGGAACCTGCCTCATATCCTTCGCCTTTTCAAGCACCGTTTCGTCGACCGTGATCATGGAAAGGTAGGGCTTGCATTCCTCGCGGTAGTTCTGGTAGGAAAGCCCGGAGGCAAATCCTTCAAACCACACTTGATTTTCTTCCTTTTCGTAAGCCTTTTTGGTGTTGTCAAGCTTCATAACGATGTGGTAGCCGTTTTCGGTTTTGACCGCTGCTACCTCGCCCGTTTTCATTTTGGAAAGGGCAGAGAGGAGAACGGAGTAAGCGCCGGCATAATCGGTGCCCGTTCCCGCGTTTTTGTTAAGATAATAGCCGTCGGTATAAGTCTTGGCAGCTGTCTTGTCGTCACTTTCCTTCAGCGCGGCGGCAGAAAACTCGGAGACGGTAGCGCCTTGGAGCTGTGTGGAAAGAAGCTGCGCGCGACCGGCAAGTGCCTCCAGCTCCGCCTCGGTCATGGGAGTGGTGCTGTAGTCGGTGCCCTCGGCATTGATCTTAGGGGCACGCTCGCCGTTTTCCTTGTCGTAGGAGTAGGCGGTCTTTTCGCTGTCGGTATAATAAACGGTGGACCCACCTACCGTTTCTTTAAAATTGGTTTCCTTGTAAAGAGGCTTTCCGTCGGCGCCGTAGTAGATCTCGTCCCCGTTTTTGTCGGTCTCGTATTCATAATGATAGGAGGCAAGGAAAATCTGATTAAAATGCAGATAGTTCTCGTTCAGATACGCCTCCTTAATGTTTTCGCCCACGAGGGTATAAAGATAATTTTGTACCGCGGAGATCTTTGTTTTGTTGGTGTATTGCTGACGCATCATGTCAAAGTTAACGCCATAGTCGGCAAGCACGCGGTTGAGTGCGTTTTTCGAGCCCTCGCCGTCGGTTTTGATCAGCTCGTCAAGATCCTGCTCGATCTTTTCTTTTTCTGCCTCGGAAAGAGAAAGCCCGTGCTTGTCAAACAGATAAAGACCTGCCAGGGCGTATTTGCATTCCTCCATTGCGTTTTCAAGATAATACTCGTTGAGCGTTTGCGTTTTGCCGTCAATCGTGTCTTTCACGTTCCAAAACTTTTCCATGGTGGGCGAGGCGCCGTTGGCACTTACCCCTGCCGCTACAAGGTTGCCCTTGAGCGCGGAGAGATGCAGCTCGTAGAGATTGACGGAATAGGTGTATTTTTTTCCGTCTGCCTCAAGCGTCAAAAGCGGATCTCCCAGCGTTGCGCAGGAGGCAAGCGGCAAAAGGAGAAGGAGGAGTACGGAGAGGAGAGAGAGCGTTTGTAAAAATCTCTTTTTTATCATCGTAGGATGGTTTCCTTTCAATCTTGGGTCGTCTCTTTCATTATACCCGATTTTTGTCGTTTTGTCTATACCGATGTGTGAGGTATTTGAGTATATTTTTCAAATATTTTTTGAAGGAGGGAAAGGGGATCCTCTTTTTTGTCGGCGCGCAGACAAATGTGGGGCTCTCCCGACATGACCATGCGCAATTTCCCGGGGAAGAGGGACGCCAGCTCAGCCCAGGTATCAAAGTCCATGTGCTCGGGCGTGATATGCACCCCTGTGGGATCCTGCCTGATTGAGGTGATCCTGCATTTGACGGCCATGGAGTGGAGGAGCGCTATTTGCAAAAGATTTTGTACCGCACGCGGCGGCTCACCAAAGCGGTCGACCAATTCGTCGGTCACGTCTGAGATATCGTCGGTCGAGGCGATGAGGGCAATGCGTTTGTAAAGCGCCATGCGCTGTGCGGGGTAGGGAACGTATTTTTCGGGAATGTGCGCGTCGTATTGCAAATTGAGCGTGCATTCCACCTCGTCCTGTGGAGCCTCGCCCTTTTCCTCCAGCACCGCGCGGTTGAGAAGCTTGATATAAAGGTCATAGCCAACGGCGTCCAGATGGCCGTGTTGCTGTGTGCCGAGCAGATCTCCCACACCGCGGATCTCCATATCCCGAAGCGCGATCTTAAAGCCCGCGCCAAACTCTGCGTATTCTCGAATGGCGGAAAGCCTCTTTTCGGCGATCTCGGGAATTGCCTTAAAGGCGGGGTAGGTAAAATACGCGTAGGCGCGGCGCGCGGAGCGTCCGATGCGCCCGCGGATCTGGTGAAGCTGGGAAAGCCCCAGTCGGTGCGCGTTTTCCACGATCAGCGTGTTTGCGTTGGGAATATCGACCCCCGTTTCTATGATGGTGGTACAAACGAGAATATCGATCTCTCCTGCCAGCATCTGCTCCCAGATACGCTCCAGAGCGTCCTTATCCATTTTTCCGTGTGCCACGGTAATGCGTGCTTCGGGAATGGCGGCGGAAAGATGTGCCGCTGCGACGTTGATGGTCTCCACGCTGTTGTACAGATAAAATACCTGACCGCCGCGGCGGAGCTCCCGTCGGATCGCTTCTTCAATGATAAGCCCATCCTTTTCGAGCACGTAGGTCTGTACGGGGAGGCGTTCCCCGGGGGCATCGTCCAGCACCGAAATGTCGCGAATGCCTCCCATTGCCATGTTCAGGGTACGGGGAATGGGGGTTGCCGACAGGGAAAGAACGTCCACGCCCGCGCAAAGCTGCTTCAGCTTTTCCTTTTGCGCAACGCCAAAGCGCTGCTCCTCGTCGATAATGACAAGTCCAAGATCGTGGAAAGAGATATCCTTGGAAAGCAATCGGTGCGTTCCCACAATAATGTCCACGTCTCCGCGCGACAGACGGCGCAGGGTGGTTGCCTGCTGTTTTGAGGAGCGGAAGCGGGATAGCATATCCACGTTGACCGCAAAGGCACGCATGCGGCTGACGATGGTTTGATAGTGCTGAAGCGCTAAGAGCGTAGTGGGAACAAGAATGGCGACCTGCTTGCCGCCAAGCACCGCCTTGTAAGCGGCACGGAGGGCGACCTCGGTCTTCCCGTAGCCCACGTCGCCGCACAAAAGACGGTCCATGGGGGCGGCGTTCATCATGTCACGCTTGATCTCGTCGGTGGCGGTAAGCTGACTTTCGGTCTCCTCATAGGGAAACGCTTCCTCAAATGCCTTTTGATAGCTGTCGTCCGCGGGGAAGGCGTGCCCCGGGCGGCGCATACGCTCCGCGTAAAGCCGAATGAGATCCTTTGCGATATCCTTGGCGGCGGCACGGGCACGGGAGGTGGATCTTTTCCACGCCTCTCCGCCCATTTTTGAAAGCTTTACCAGCCCGTCGTCCGAGTGCGCGCCGATATACTTGGATACCTTATCCATTTTTTCAACGGGGACAAACAGCTTATCCGTTCCCGCATACTGAATTCCGATATAGTCGCGTGTGATGCCATCGCAGGTCAGCGTCTCAATGCCCGTGTACTGTCCAATACCGTAATTTTCGTGTACGACGTAGTCACCCGTTTCCAGCTCCGCATAGGAGAGAATGCTTTTTGTGTTTTTGTGCTTTTTCTTGCGGCTGAGCGCCTTACCCGACAGAGCAAGCGTGCCGCCGCGCGCGTCGGCGTCGTTGGAAAGGAGCACGATCTTGGGAACGATCAATTCAAAGCCGCGAAGAGTACTTTCCGTGAGAACGGATACCGTGCCCGCCTCCATTTTTTCGGGGAGGTCGGGTGTATCCACGACCACAAATGCGGCGGCGCGCAGCTTTTCCTCCATCGCGCGTGCCTCGGTCCTGTTTTCGGTGGCGACAAGACAGCGGTAGCCGCTTTGCGTGTAGCGGTGAAGATCCTCAAAAAACAGATCCTCGTTTTCGGCATAGGAAACGGTATGACGGGTGCGAAAGCCAAACAGCCCCGAAAGGCGGCGGTCTCCGATGCCGTGCGCGATCGAGTCAAGATGGAGAGTCACGCTTTGGTCGCAAAGCGCGAAAAAGGCACTTTGCGGCTTGGTATAGTCGGTGTATTTCGGTGCGATCGTGCCGCCCTCCAAAAGCTCCTTTACCGTTTCCTCGATGTGCCAAGCCGATGCCTTAAGACGGTCGGTGACGGCGTTGGTGCCGCGGATAAGGACAAGGGGGCGCTTCTTGAAATATTCCCAGAGGGAGGTATGCTCAGGATAGATCAGCGAGATATATTTGTCAAGAAAATGTACGTCACCGCCGCTTGCCAGTGCCGCGTCCACGGCACCCCTTTCCTTGATCAGCGTCTCCAAGGCGCGCTCGTCGTGCGTGACCTTGAATTGCGCGTTGATCGCTTTTTTTAATTCGTTCAAAGCTTCGTTGGTGACCAGAAGCTCTCGCGCGGGGGGAAAATGGGCGTTTGTCACCGTTTCGGTCATGCGCTGCGTTTCGGGATCAAACAGCCCCATACGGTCGATCTCGTCTCCGAAAAACTCAATGCGCAGGGCACAAGTGCCGCTCTTTTTTCCACCGTCTGCATCCAGAAAGCTGCCGTAGGGGGGATAAACGTCCATAATGCCGCCGCGCTTGGCAAACTGACCGGGAGAATCCACGGGATCTGCGCGTACGTAGCCTGCCGCCACAAGACGTGCGGACAGCTCCTCGGGGGAGAGGGGAGCGCTTGCGTCCACCGAGATCAGGTTGCTTTGGAGTCGCTCGGGAGAGATGGTGTATCCAATGGATGCGTCGGGGGTGGTGACCACCGCGTCAAAATCTCCCCCAAGGATCCCCGACAACACGCGAAGCCTCTCATGCTCGTACTCATGGGAGGCGGTAATGTTATAAAACGTAAGATCCCGTGCCATGTAAAAGGCAGCGCGGAGCCCGCTTTTTTCCAAGATCCCCAAAAGCTTTACGCAATCCTTTTCCTCGGGGCAAAGGATCAGGGCAGGGGCGCCGCCGCGCTCCTTCTCGGTATCCTCGATGAGAGAGACGAGAAAGGCGTCGGTTGCCCCCTCGCAAAGTCCGCTTGCCAAAACGGGGAGGGGATTGTCTCTGAAATTGCGCTTCGTTACCTTCAAAAGCTGAAGGTATTCGGGATCGCTTCGAATGCACTCGGTTAAAATGCTCATGTGTATTTACTCTTTCTTTTGCGCTTCCGGATTGTGGGAATTGCAGAGCTGCTGCGCCTCTTCAAATTTGCCGTCCAGCAAAAGACGAAGCCCGTCGCTGACACATCCAAACGCGCCGAAGAGAAGCGGCTGCTCCTCCTTTGTAAAATCGGAGAGCACCCATGCGGCAAGATCGTAATCGGGATGCGGCTTTTCGCCAACGCCCAAGCGCACGCGGGGAAAGTCGTCGGAGGAGAGCTGATAAATAATGTCCTTAAGCCCGTTGTGACCGCCCGCGCTGCCACGACGGCGCACGCGGATGCGCCCGGGTGCTTGCGTAATATCGTCGGAGATCACGATGATATTTTCGGGAGAGATCTTGTAAAAATCCGCCGCCTCCCTGACCGCCTGTCCCGATGCGTTCATCATGGTCTGGGGCTTGAGAAGAAGCACGCGGTGCGTCCCCACCTGTGCCTCGGCACAAAGAGCGTGGAACTTGGCGCGGTCAATGCGCACGCCTGCGGTTTGGGCAAAATAGTCAAGCGCCAAAAAGCCCGCGTTATGTCGGGTATAAAAATATTTGTCGCCGGGGTTGCCAAGACCTACGATGATGTGGGTGATGGGGGAGAGGGGAGCGCTTTCCTCTTTTTTGGAGATCTGACGGAACAGATCGAAAATGTCAGCCATGTGATTTACCGTTTCCTTTTTTCACTGTTTGCGGAATTGTTGAAGTTGGAGGGCGTCTTTTTTGAGGATGTCCCAAAAAGCTTTTGCCAACGCAAAAACGGCGCCCGACTCACGTGAGCCCGCCGCGTTTTTATATTGAGTATATTATACAATACAAATATTAAGGTGTCAAACAAATTTTGTTGATTTTTTGCCTGTTCACATAAAGTTTACAATATCAAAATGGAAATATGCGTAGAAAAGTATGGAAAAACGGGGAAATATATGTTATAATAAGCCGTATTTCGAAGGTCGAAAGGGCGCGGAAGCTTTTTTTGTGTGCCCAAATATCGGCGTGGTAAATAATATTTTATATAAATGGAGGATTACCCAAAATGGCAAAGAAGTATTGCTATCTGTTCACAGAAGGTAACGCAAGCATGCGTGAGCTTCTCGGCGGTAAGGGCGCAAACCTTGCGGAAATGACCAACATTTTCAAGGCAAAGTTCCCAGACAGAAACCCTGTTCCTCAGGGATTCACCATCTCTACCGAGGCTTGCACGCAGTACTATGAGGATGGCAGACAGATCAATGATGAGATCATGGCTGAGATCAGCGAGTACATTGTAAAAATGGAAGGCATCACCGGCAAGAAGTTTGGTGATAAGGAGAACCCCCTCCTCGTTTCCGTTCGTTCCGGTGCGCGCGCATCCATGCCCGGTATGATGGATACCATCCTCAACCTGGGTATCAACGAGGACGTTGTCGAGTATATGGCAAAATCCTCCAATAACCCCCGTTGGGCTTGGGACTGCTACAGAAGATTTATCCAGATGTACTCCGACGTCGTTATGGAAGTCGGCAAGAAGTACTTTGAGGAGCTCATCGACGA
>JAZNEQ010000010.1:0-33969 GCA_045588715.1 Eubacteriales bacterium
CCACTAAATTTCTTGAAAAGCAAGGATTAACCGTTTCTTAGGTTTTGCTTTTTGTCTTTCTCCTTGCAAAAAATTTGATTTATTGCAAGGCTTTTTGGTTATGCCTTCATTCGGATGGGATAAACATTACTTTCACGCTAATCTCCTTAATCGTATTTTAGGACGTTTACATTGTAGCACGCATCGGGGGGTTTGTCAAGCGTTTTTGCTTTTTTCAAAGGTCATGGCTCTTCCTCGCTTTTCACCCTCCGATAAAAATCCAAGGGCTTCCAATACGCGTACGGCAGAGTAGGCATTCATACCGCGAATTTTTGTAAGAGCGGAAAATTCCTTAACCGTAAAGGAGGAAGGAAGCGCGTCGGGAAGAAGGGCAGAGAAGTCGGAGACGGATAAAAAATCCATTTCGCCAAGAAGAGACAAAGGGATCCGCTCGTACTTTTCGGCGCCTTTTTTTCTGTTCCTTGTGCCTTTTGAAAGAATTTTGAAATCGATCGCCTCGATCAAAAGAAATCGAAATCGAAGACGGTCATTTTTAAGATAAGGGAGGAGGGGATAGAGCGTGGGAAGGATATCTTCTGCACGCTCATGCTTGGGAGAGCGGATCTTTTCGGAGACGGATCTTGAAACGGGATCTATCCATACCACCCATTTATTTACCACGATCGGGTGGACGATCGTGACGGTGCAATCCGTATGCTCCAGATAATATCCGATCTTTTTCTTCATGGGGAAAAAGTCGCCGGTTTGTATTTCGTAGATCTCATTTCCGATACGGATATCCGAAACGTAGCGGGTTCCGTCAAGGGGGATTTCATAAAAGGATTGGTTTGGACACACGTATTTTTTCAAAATCACGTGCATTCGTTTTTCCGCAAGCGTCCCGATCCCATCTGTACCTTGCTCGTGGTGCCTCTGCATGGCATCTCGGCATAGGTCGCGAAAGCGTGCTTGCTTTGCTTCAAATGCAGAGTATGACTTTTCCGATTCCGTCATGTTATACCTTCTTAAGCTTTGCGTAAGTTGCCATCAGCTTTTTTGTGCCGACGCGGTCAAACATGATCTCATAAAGCGTGTCGGCTCCCATCGGCTTGACAGATAGCACCTCACCTTCGCCAAACGTCATGTGCTTCACACGGTCCCCGGGAAGAAAGCTTGCACCGGATGCTGTACGCTGTGCGGTTGCAGTGGGTCGTGTGATCTTTTCCACGGTGCTTTTTTGGTACGCGGGGGGGATCCTTGTCGCGGCGGGGGCGTTGTCACGCTCGGAGTAATACACCTTCTTTTGCGTGATGGGAGAGGCAGCGGTGGATCTTTGCATAGAAGCGTAAGAACCGTATCCCGTAACGCGAATGGAACCCGTTTCGCTTTCATCTGACTTTTCTACCAAGTGCGCAGGGATCTCGCTGACAAATCTGGAAACGGGATTGTACATGGTTTGCCCGAATAGAAGTCTGTTTTTCGTGTGAAGGACGTAAAGTGCTTTTTTTGCGCGTGTGATAGCAACGTAGGCAAGCCGGCGCTCTTCCTCCATTTCGCTTTCCCCTGCCGTAACGGTCTGCATTCCGGGAAAAAGTCCGTCCTCCATACCGGGTAAGAAGACAATGGGAAATTCCAAGCCCTTGGCGCTGTGAATGGTCATCAGCACTACGGCGTCGGCGCTTTCGTCATATCGGTCAACGTCGGCAACGAGCGCGGTCTCCTCCAAAAAGCCCGTGAGTGTCGGCTCTTCGTTTTCCTTGATGTATTCCAGAATTCCCGATTTGAATTCATCCAGGTTTTCAAGTCGCTCACGTTCCTCTTCGCCTGCCGCGATCAACATTTGGCGATATCCCGTACGGTCGAGCATCGCGTCAAAAAGTACGTCAAGAGAAACACGCGTTGCAAGCTCGGTCAATTCGTCAATGACGTTTGCAAACTGCACAAGGCTTGCCGCTGAGCGGGAGAGCGCCGGATACCTGGATGCGTTTTTGATCACCGTAAATTGGCTTGCTTTCTCTTCTGAGGAGATCGCGGCGATCGCCTCCAGTGTTTTGGCACCGATCTGTCGGCGCGGCTCGTTGATAATGCGCAATAGCCGCGTGGTGTCGTCGTGATTATTGATCAATTGGAGATATGCCACCGCATCACGGATCTCCTTGCGATCGGTAAAGCGGGTCCCTCCCAAAACGCGGTAGGGAATCGCGGAACGGGCAAACGCCTTTTCTATGCTGTTTGCTTGGGCGTTGGTGCGGTAAAGCACCGCAAAGTCCCGATAGACTGCCTTTCCTTTGGCAACCTCGTGGGAAACGGTATCCACAATATAACGAGCTTCCAGATTCTGGTCGTCGCAAAGCTTTAACCGGATCTTGGCACCCGCGTCCGAGGCAGTCCAAAGCGTTTTTCCTTTTCTTCCGCGGTTATGGGAGATCACTGCATTCGCGGCATCAAGAATATTTTGCGTGGAGCGATAGTTTTGCTCCAGCTTAATGACCTTTGCATCGGGATAGGTCTTGTCAAAGGTCAGAATGTTTTCAATGGTAGCGCCGCGGAAACGGTAAATGCTTTGATCGTCATCACCTACCACCATAAGATTGCGGTAAAGATCCGAGAGAAGCACGGTCAGGTGAAGCTGTGCGACGTTGGTATCCTGAAACTCATCTACACACACGTATTTAAAGCGCTTTTGATAAGCTTCTCTCACGTCGGGATGATTTTTGAGAAGCAGAACGGTCTGCATGATGATGTCATCAAAGTCAAGCGCATTGGATTCGCGCAAGTAGCGTTGATATTCGGCGTAGATGCGTCCGATCTGCTTTTGTCTGAAGTCCTGTCCCGCCTCCATCAAAAAATCATCAGGGGTCAGCATGCGGTCCTTAGCACGGCTGATAGCACTCATAACTCCCTTGACGGGGAGGAGCTTTTCATCGACGTTACAGCGCCCCATCGCGGCAAGCATGGCTTTTTTGGTGTCGTCGGTGTCATAAATGGTAAAGGACGGGCGGTATCCCATGCGTTCGCCGTGACGGCGCAGGATCCTGACGCAAACCGAGTGAAAGGTCCCCGTCATAATATCGGATGCCGTTTGCTCATCCTCGGGAAAGGCGCGCGAGAGACGTTCTTTGATCTCGTTTGCTGCCTTGTTTGTAAAGGTGATGGCAAGAATGCGGTAGCCCTCGCACGCATTTGCGGAAAACTGAGGGAGAACGTGTGCCTCGATCTCGTCGGCAGGGAGCGTTAACGCACGCTCCAGATCAAGCACGCGCGCTTCGTCAAGACCGTAGGGAATATAATCCGAGTAGTATGCATTTCCGTAGCGAATGATATAGGCGATGCGACGTACCAATACGGTCGTTTTTCCGCTTCCCGCTCCTGCCAGCACCAAAAGGGGATTATTCACCGTGAACACGGCCTCGCGCTGACGCTCGTTGAGAGAGGCGTAGACTTTATCAAAAAGGCGTCGCTTGACGTCGAGATATCGTTGTTCGAGTTTTTGCATGAAGGGTCCTTTCTTAGAAGAGGTTGATAAAGGAAAGAATCAAAAAGAGCAAAAGGGAGATGGCAAACACGGGGGTGAAGAGGGCAAAGAGTACTCTTTTCGGATATTCCTTGAGGGGAACCGAGACCGTGTAGGAGGAATCCGCATTTGCAACGGCGTACACATGATACACCTTTCTTGCCTCTCCCACCGTAAGCGCGGCGAAAAGCAAAAAGAGGACGATCAGACAAAATACAAAGATCTCGTTGCTGCCCGCATGAACGTAGAAGGCGGAGAGATAGGGTTGTCCGAACAGACAAAAAATATTGTAAAAGAGATGGAGCAAAAGGGGCGTCAGAAAGGAGTGCGTCGCGTACATTGCTGCGGCAAGAAGAAGCCCCAAAAAAAGATACGTGAAGAAGTTTTCAAAGGAGAAGTGAAGCATTGCAAAGCAAAGAGAGGAGACAGTGAGCGAAACTCCGACACCGTATTTTTCGTATTCCGCGCAAAGGATCGAGCGGTAGATCAGCTCCTCTCCGATGGCGGGAAGCAGTGCGTACGCAAGAATGGAATACAGAACGTCGACAGGCGTACCCGTGCGTGAGGTAAAGGTGTTGTAAAGTGTAAATTTACCGGTTAGAGATTGGATGCCTCCCGTAATGATCGAGGTCAGCATGCCGCCGGTGATCATTAAAAGAAGTGTCAGAATGACAAGCGGGAGGTGTGAAGGACGGATCAGCGACGGGCGTATTCGGTCGACGAACCGTGTTCCGCGAAGCTTGCAGTAAAGGAGGGCGGGGAGCAGAAAGATCAAGATCTGTAAGAGGATCACACCAATGTATTCGTTTCCGCGATCAAGAAATTTTGCCTCTACACCGCGGGAAAAAAGAAGCATCAAAAAGGTAATGAGAACCAAGATTTGGGGGAGGTGAAGGGCGCGCAGTCCATCCTCTCCTTGTGAGCGCGCATCACGGATGAGCGCTACGGTACGCATGCCAACGTAGCGGAAAAAATCGGCGGTCTTTTGAAGGAGTCCGTCGGCGGAAATTTTTTCGGTTTTCTTTTTTTGAGCTTTTTGTGCCTTTTTCTTTTTGGGAAATGGGGCGCTTTCGTCAGCTTCCGGAAGGATGAGACCGTGCTCGGTCACCATGCAGTGGACGGGGCGGTCATGCTCGGCAGTCGGGATCCTTTTGAGCATTGTGGAGGCGTAAAGCACGCCCATCGCAACGCCGGGAAAGTTCTCCAGATATTTGTCGTAGTAGCCCTTGCCGTACCCGATGCGGTTGCCGTACACGTCAAAGGAAAGCCCGGGAAGGATGCAGAGCGCTTGCTCGTCGGGAACACATAAGGGGGCATCCTCGGGAGGCTCCGGGATGTGATACGCCCCGGGCGAAAGACGCGCCTCCGGCAAAAGCATATAAAACTCCATGGTCTCGCTTTCCGTGTCGCAACGTGGGAATGCAATGGGCTTTCCCATGCTGCGCGCCGTGCGCGCAAGCTCAAGCACCGAGATCTCGCTCCCAACGGGAACGTACAAAAGGATCATGGATGCCTTTTGAAAAAGCTCCGATCTTATGATGTGAGAAAGGATCGCGCTGTCAAATTCCTTTTTCTTTTCCATGGGAATCGAGGCACGCTTTTCCTTTAGTTTTAAACGCAGTTCTGCTTTGGTCATATCAGTCGGCAAGGACAGCAGCACGGAGTGCTGTTGCCGCCTCCTCTCCCTTGAGTGCTTGCACCAGCGCCAGGCCGAATTCAAGAGCTACCCCCATGCCGGCGGCGGTGATGATACGACCGTCCGTAACGACACGGGTGCGGTCGGTGGGGAGGATCGCTCCCGATAGATATTCTTCAAATCCGGGGAAGCAGACCGCACGTTTTCCTTCCAGATATCCGCGCTTGCCAAGGATCATGGGAGCTGCGCAGATGGCGGCGATATATGCGTTTTTTGAGTATGCTGCACGCAAAGCGCTTTCTACTGTACGAGACACGTCAAGGTTTGAGGTGCCCGGCATACCGCCCGGGAGAATGATCATATCGGGGGAGGCATCTCTGTAGAGCGTATCGGGAATATCGGCACCGACCGTAATGCCGTGTGCACCCACCACCGTGTCGCCTCCTATGCCCACTGTTGTGACGGAAAGCCCGGCGCGGCGCAAAAGATCCAACGGGCAGAGCGCCTCTATCTCCTCAAAACCGTTTGCCAAAAACATATAGATCATAGCTTGTCTCCTTTCACGGGTGCATTGCCCGCCGTCAGGCGGATCAAAAGACGGATGCTGTCGGGCTGGACCTTTGCCTCGTGAGCGGCGCGATTTCTTCGGATCTCGCCGCATTTCGTACAGCGGTGAATGATAACGTACCCCCGTCGGTTATCGGGCTCGGTGCGGATGGGTTCCATTTCCCCCCCGCACTCGTTGGCGCGGTCCCCCGGGAGATTGTCCACGTGGAGCGACCAAAGGCAAAAGGGGCAGTGATTGCGCGAGGTAAAGCCCAGCGGCTCTACTGTTTTTTTGCAATGTGCGCAGACAAAGCCCGCGTCATTCTTGGTAAAGCGTTTTTGTTCCATGACCGACTCCTTAATAAGATTAAAATATATAATATCATAAAGCGCAAAAAAAGTCAAGTCGGTTTTTGCGAAAACGGAGACCGTGCGGGGGAATCTCTCTTTTTCTTCGTTTTTTTACGCTTCTCCTTGACAAGCCGTAAAAAATCATGTATAATAAAAAAGTGATGTAAAATCTCGACCTACATAGAGGAGGATGAAATGGAAGAAAAGAAACTCGCAACGCTCAAAGAGGCAGCGAAAAACATCCGCATCGGTATCGTTAAGGGAACCCATGCGGCAAAATCGGGACATCCCGGCGGTTCGCTTTCCATCGCGGATCTGCTCGCTTACTTGTACTTTGAGGAAATGAATATCGATCCCGCTACCCCCACAGCTCCCGACAGAGACCGCTTTGTGCTCTCCAAGGGACACTGTGCTCCCGCTCTGTATGCAACGCTTGCCAACAGAGGATATTTTCCCGTAGAGGAGTTGACTACGCTCCGTAAGATCGGCTCCCGTCTCCAGGGACATCCCGACATGACGCTTACGCCCGGTGTGGATATGTCCTCGGGCTCCTTGGGGCTTGGCATCAGTGCTGCGGCAGGTATGGCGCTGGCGGGAAAGATCGCCGGTAAGGACTACCGTGTATATACCATCGTCGGTGACGGTGAGAGTGAGGAAGGTCAGGTATGGGAGGCCTGCATGTTCGCATCCCATTACAAGCTGGATAACCTTTGTGTGGTCGTAGACTGGAACGGCCTTCAGATTGACGGACCCATTGCCGAGGTTATGGATCCCACGCCTCACGATAAAAAGCTTGAGGCATTCGGATTCCACGTGATCAGCGTTGACGGACATAATTTCGAGGAGATCGCAAAGGCATTTGAGAAAGCAAAGACCGTAAAGGGCAAGCCCACCGCGATCGTCGCAAAGACCGTAAAGGGCAAGGGTGTTTCCTTCATGGAAAACAAGGTCAACTGGCACGGTGCAGCCCCCAACGACGAGCAGTGCGCACAGGCGCTTGCCGAGCTTGAGGCATAAAGGAGGAGAGAAGAATGGCAGAAAAGCTTGCAACAAGAGAAGCATACGGTGCGGCATTGACCGAGCTTGCAGAAAAATATGATTTCGTCGTCCTCGATGCAGACCTTGCAGAGGCGACCAAAACGGTAAAGTTTAAAAAAGCATATCCCGAAAGATTTTTTGATTGCGGAATTGCGGAGGGCAACATGATGAGCGTTGCGGCAGGTATTGCGACCACGGGCAAAACCGTGTTTGCATCCAGCTTTGCAATGTTTGCCGCCGGAAGAGCCTTTGAGCAGGTACGTAACTCTATCGGATATCCTCACCTCAACGTCAAGATCGGTGCGACGCATGCGGGTATTACCGTCGGTGAGGACGGTGCGACCCACCAGTGTAACGAGGACATTGCCCTGATGCGTACCATTCCCGGAATGACCATTGTCAACCCCTCCGACGCGGTTGAGGCACGTGCCGCTGTGGAATGTGCGTTGAAAACAGAGGGTCCCTTCTACCTGCGCTTTGGCAGATTTGCACTTCCTGTGATCAACGATAACGAGGCGTACAAATTTGAGCTTGGCAAGGGCGTGACCTTGCGCGACGGTAAAGACGTTACCCTTGTGGCGACCGGTCTTATGGTCGGCATTGCCTTGGAAGCAAGCGAGCTTCTGGCGGCGGAAGGAATTGACGCACGTGTGATCAATATCCACACCATCAAGCCCATTGACAAGGCGCTTCTTTGCAAGGCTGCAGAGGAGACGGGTGCCATCGTTACTGCCGAGGAACACAACGTGATCGGCGGTCTCGGCTCTGCCGTGGCAGAGGCTGTTTGTGAGGGAGCCCCCGTTCCCGTGATCCGCGTCGGTATGCAGGATACCTACGGACATTCCGGTACCGTTCCTGCTCTTCTTGAGCACTATGGACTTACTCCCGCGGCAATTGCGGAGAGCGCAAAGCGCGCGATTTCTTTGAAAAAGTAAAAATGGATCGGCTCATCTTCCCGGGTGGGCCGATCTTAATTTAGGGGTGTATCATGAAATATATTCTGGCTTCCAAGTCGCCAAGAAGAAGAGAAATTTTACAAATGCTGGGGATCACGTTTGAGGTCGTAACCGCGGATACGGACGAGGCGAGCGAGGAGCGGGATCCCGCGCTCCTTGTGCGTGAGCTTTCCAAAAGAAAGGGAGAGGCTGTCAGAGATCTTTTGCGTGCTCGCGGAGAGGATCTGCGGGATGCCGTTATCATTTCCTCGGATACAGTGGTGGCTGCCGAGGGCGAGATTCTTGGAAAGCCGCGTGACGAAGAGGATGCTTGCCGCATGCTTCGCCTTTATTCCGGTCGGACCCATCGTGTGATCAGCGGTCTTTGTTTGATCTGTGAGGATCGGTGTGCTGTCGCTCACGAGGTGACCGAGGTGGATTTTGACGAAATGCGCGAAGATGAGATCCTGTCCTACGTTCGGACACAAAAGCCGTACGACAAGGCGGGAGCATATGCGATCCAAGGTGCTGCCTCTGCCTATATCAAAGAGATCCGCGGGGACTATTTTAACGTTGTGGGACTTCCCGTGCACCGACTTTGCAAGCTTTACTTTGAATTTTTTGGAGAAAATCTCTTTTAACCTATAGACAGGAAAGAGAAGGTGTGTTATAATTATTGTGTATAATTAGTTGAACATACCGACAGGGAGGGAGGCGCGTTTATGTCAAAGCAGATCGGAATCGATCTCGGTACGTCCAATACCATGATCTATCTTAAGGACAAGGGCATCGTTTTGCGCGCGCCTTCCGTCGTAGCGCTCGACCGTGTGACGCAGGAGGTGATCGCCTCCGGCACTACGGCAAAAAGAATGGTGGGGAAGACTCCCGGCAATATTTTGGCGCTTCGCCCCCTAAAGGACGGCGTGATCACCGACCTCAGAACTACCTCCTTGATGTTGGGCGATTTTTTTGAGCGCATGGATATGAACTCCATGTTTTCCCGCCCTGTGGCGCTTGTCTGCATTCCTTACGGAGTGACGGGGGTGGAGCGTCGCGCGGTTGAGGATGCGACCTTTGAGGCAGGAGCGAAAAACGTGGGACTGATCGACGAACCCATTGCGGCGGCAGTCGGTGCGGGGATCCATATCTCCAAGGCGCGGGGTGCTATGATCGTGGATCTCGGCGGCGGTGTATCCGAAACGGCTGTCATCAGCCTTGGCGGTGTAGTGCGCTCCAACTCCTTGCGCGTAGCGGGGAATGAATTGGACCTTGCCATTGTCAACCACTTAAAACAAACGCGAAATATTTTGATCGGTGACGTAACTGCCGAAATGCTTAAATGGCGGATCGGAACCGCGTATCGTGGGATCGATCGCGGGTCGATGGAGGTTTGCGGAAGGGATCTTCGCACAGGCCTTGCCGTAACGATAGAGGTTACTACGGAGGAGGTCCGTGTGGCACTTGCCGAGCCGCTTTCCGAGATCATTTCTATGGTAAAAATGACTTTGGAGGAGACCCCGCCCGAGTTGTCTGCCGATATTTTTGATTTTGGGATCGTAGTCGTTGGCGGAGGTGCTCTTTTGCCGGGAATTGACCAAGCGATCAGTGAGAGAACCGGCATCCGCGTGATCATTCCCAAGCGTCCGATGGAGGCCGTGTGCATGGGACTGGGAAGAATGCTTCAAAGCGCGGGAGACTTTTCCGAATTTGTGAAGTACAAGGTAAAATAAGACTTTATGGGGGTGGCTCATTCGGCGCTGTTGCTTTAAAATGAGCGGCTCCCATTTATGTTCAAAGTTGGAAAGGAGGGGTGAAAATGTCAATGAAGGAACGTCCTGCTTTGACAGAGAAAACAAAGAAGAGAGAAGTATCGATTCCGCAAGAGCGGTTGCAGATCGCCTCGGTCACATTGGCTGTGGCGGCGATCTTTCTTTTGGCATCTATCGTGCAATCCTTGCTCCATTCCCTCATCCTGTGGAATTTCCCCTCTCTTACAACGCAGTCCTGGTACCGTTGGGTGATCGGATCGCTTCCCATGTATCTTGTTGCCATGCCGTTCTCGCTCTTGATCTTTCGGTTGGGAAGGAGCCATGCCCCGGAACCGCGTGAGAAAATGAGCGGTTGGGTGTTTTTGGGACTTCTGGCAGTCTGCTTTGGGCTCACCTATGCAGGGCAGCTGTTTGGAAATCTGATCAATATGATAATCGGCTTTTTTACAGGGAGTGTTCCCGAAAACGGGCTTGAGGCAATGACAATGGATGCTCCTTTTTGGGTCAATCTTGTTTTCGTAGGACTGTTAGCGCCTGTGATGGAGGAGCTCTTTTACCGTAAGCTTGTAATCGACCGATTGCGGCGATACGGGGACGTGATCGCGATTTTTGTATCCGGAGTCCTCTTTGGACTGATACACGGTAATTTTCATCAGCTTTTTTACGCGGCGTCGATCGGTTGCCTGTTTGGATACGTTTACGTGCGTACGGGTAGGATCCGCTATACGGTGCTTCTTCACGTCGGCATCAATCTTGTTGGCGGTGTTTATACGACCGAGATGCTAAAGCGTTTGGATGCCGAGCTTTTTGCACGCGATCCCCTCCTTGCGCTGACGCAAAGTCCCGCGGGGACGATCATGTATCTTGCCTATATGGCATTTGTACTTCTTAGCGTGATCGGCGCGGTCTTGGCATCGGTTTTATTGATCCTTCGATGGAAACGCGCACCCGAAAAGGGCGCGGTGCATCTGACGCTTGCGGAATGGGGGCGCGCGGTATTGCTCAATCCAGGGGTGTATCTGTTGCTTTTGGTCGTCGTTATGCTTTTTGCAAACAATCTTTGATTTTTTAAATTTCAATTTTCAGGAAAGGGGGATCTAAATGAAGGAGAACAAAAATTTCGGCGTGCGTTATCTGATCATTGTGCTTGCCTTTTGCGTTGTGGCAACGATTTATCTCGGCCGCCTGTTTTATATTCAGATCTCCGGGCGCGACGCATCTTCCGATCCTGTCAGTACCGTACGCGAGGTCACGGTGCAAGCGGTGCGCGGTGAGCTTTACGACCGAAACGGGAAAAAGCTGGTAGGCAACCGTTATACCTATGATCTGTCTCTTTCTTTTTCTGCCTATACGGGAATGAGTGCACTCGAAAAAAACGAGGCGTATCTTTCCCTTTTTGCGATGTTGGGGCTTCACGGCATTCGCCCTACGGGCGGTGACCCTTATTTCCCTTTGCGAAACTCCTACCCGTTTTACGATGCATATACCAAGGAGGCGACAGACGGTGAAAGTGCCGTTTATTACCGGCTTTTAACAGTGCTTTCGGATGCAGGGCTTGAAAAGGATGCCACACCAAAGCAGCTCTGTGCCCATTTTGAAAGCAAGTACGAGTTGCTTGCCAAGGATAAAAACGGCGAGCGGCGTTATACCGATGACGAGGTAGATACGTTGATGCGCTTTTACTACGATACAGAAGCGCGCCGCTTTGAAAAAAACGGAGAATATCTCATTACCAAAAACGTTCCTCTTGACCTAATCTCAGCGCTCAAGGAGCAAAAGATAGACTGTGTGGAGATTACCGTTAACGTTGAGCGGGAATACCTTTACCCCGGCTACGCTTCCCACATTCTCGGAACCGTGGGACCTATTTATCAGGAGGAATGGGAATATTACAGTGAACTTGGATACCAAATGAATGCGATCGTCGGTAAAAGCGGCTGCGAAGCGGCATTCCAAAACTATCTTGGCGGAAAGGACGGCAAGCTTCGCATCGTTGAGGATGAGTTTGGCAATATTGTAAACGTTACGGTGCTCAAGGAGCCTGTTGCGGGAAAAGACGTTTATATTACTCTGGACATCGACCTGCAGATCGCGGCAGAGAAGGGACTTGCCGAAAATACGCAGTACGTAAGAGATGCCTCCGGCGGCAATGCCGCGACGGGGAGCGGCTGTGATGCGGGCGCTGCGGTGGTTTTGGATCCCAACACCTTCGAGGTATTGGCAATTGCTTCACACCCCACCTATAATCTTTCTACTTTTAGCGAAGATTACAACAGCCTCCGGGAAAATGAGGCATTGCCTTTGTTTAACCGTGCTCTGCTTGGCTCCTACGAGCCGGGATCAACCTTTAAATTGGGGATGGCGGCGCTGGCTATGACGCAAAATGAGCTTGGCGCTCACGAGGTGATCGAATGTACCGGAAGGTATCCCGACGCATATACGTCTGGAGGCGTGGGGTGCTCTACGTACGGGATGTACCATACGGAAGGGGTCGACGTGGTCCACGCGCTCGCTTACTCCTGTAACAGCTTTTTTTGCGAGCTTGGCTCGCGCCTTGGTATTACCCAAATGGAGCAGTATATGAGTAAATTTGGATTTGGCAAGACAACCGGATTTGAGCTTGGCGGGATCCAAGGGGTCATGGCAGGACCTACCTGGCGCGCGGAGATCAATCACGAAGAGGCGTGGCGTGAGGGAAATACCTGGCAGGCGGCGATCGGTCAGTCCGATCATCAGGCATCGCCCTTACAGTTGGCTACCTATGTGGGCACTCTTGTCAACGGAGGTACACGTTATACGGCGCATTTGCTTCACAGTGTGTACGAGTTTGGCAGCGATACGCCTGTTTATCGCTTCACGCAAAGCGAAAAAACGGTGCTTGACCGTATCGATATCTCGGACAGCGCGCGTGCCTCTGTATTGGAGGGAATGCGTCAAGTGATCGCCGATGAGGATGCGGGAGCGATTGCAAGAAGATGGATCGACGAGGATATTCCCGTCACCGTAGGCGGGAAAACGGGTACTGCTCAAAACAGCGGTCCCTGTGATAATGCGTTGTTCGTTGCCGCTGCTCCTTATAACGACCCCGACGTAGTGGTTTCAGTCGTTTTGGAGGAAGGATATACGGGCGGATATGCGGCATTGACCGCGGGAAGGATCCTTGAAGCTTACTACGGGAATGAAAATTGATTTTTTATAAAACATACGGCAGGCGGGAATGTGGATGCTCCGACGTTCCTGTCTGCCGTATATTTTTTAAGCTTGCGCATTTGGAAGATTTGAAGTAGAAGCAACGGCATTGCCTGCGTTTTCGGAGGTTGCTCTCGGCAGCCGTCCCATAATGGCTCTTGCTTCTGCATCCTCCTCCGGTGTTCCAAGTCCAAAGCTGATCGCGATAGCGGTATTCACGTGGTGCATCATCGCCTCGTCGAGGTGACCCATTTTTTCCTTCAGCCGACGTTTGTCAAGCGTGCGGATCTGCTCAAGAAGGATGACAGAGTTTTTTTGAAGTCCAACGTCTCCGGCATAGATGTCGATGTGGGTGGGAAGCTTCGCCTTGCTCATTTTGGAAGTAATAGCCGCCGCGATCACAGTGGGGCTGTATTTGTTGCCGATGTCGTTTTGAACGATCAAAACAGGGCGCAATCCGCCTTGCTCCGAGCCAACGACAGGGCTGAGATCTGCGTAATAAATGTCTCCGCGTCTGATACTCATCATTCGTGTTCCTCACTTTTCGGGGATTCCGACGGAGGTGACAGTGCCGTCGGTACCTCTATTCTTCCCAGTGATACCCATTCTTTAAACGGCTCCTATCAATTTTTGTAAAGGAATTTTCTTCCCCTCCATCCAATTTTAGATTATGATGCATAGAGGTCGTTTGTTCGACATAGGTTCGATCATATTCTCTGTAAAAAGGCAAAAAATGCATACATTACAACAAATTCCTTTTTTTATATTGACTTGGCGCTGAATTTGTGATATTATTATTCTGTAGACATATTTTTGGAAGCGTGTTTTACCGTCGCGCTTCCCCAAGGAAAGGAAAGACAAATGGAGTTGGTACAACATCACTGCAGAAATTGCGGTGGAGCTCTCCTTCCGCATTCGGAAGAAAAGCTGAAATGCCAAAATTGCGGTACGCTTTACGACGTGCAAAGCGCCGAGAAGCATACCAGGCAGATGAGAGAGCTGTTTGATGAAGCAAAGCAGGAGCTGATCAACAATCTGCGGCGCAATCTTTACAATGCGGTCAATGCGGAGTATATAAGCTCAACCGAGGTTCAGGGAATATGCACCTCGCTTAAGCAGTATCTGCCCGATGATTTTCAGGCGAATTTTTACGAGATAGCTACGGGCACCAACGTGCGCAGAATCTCACAGGCGATCAGAGCGATCGATGTGAACGCCAATTACGACGATCTTGACGGCATCATCCGCTATTTGATCCGTTCTTTGCAAAGCGAGTACCTTCTGGAATTGAACAATCTCGTTGAACGTGCCTATAAGCAAAGGGATCTTCAAAAATTTGAGGAGTATTGCACCGCCATCTCCGACGAGGCGGAAAAGGTACAGCTGGGCGTTTACGAAACCAAGCTCCCGCGCGAGGTTTTCGTAGCATATTCGAGTAAGGATATGGACAAGGTATCCGAGCTTGTGTCGGTGTTGGAGGCACAGGGGCTAAAGTGCTTTGTCGCCGCGCGAAATCTTCGTCACGGAAAGGGTGCTGTCGAAAATTATAACCGCGCCTTGGAGGAGGCGATGGATCATTGCCGATCATTCGTTTTTGTTTCCAGCTGCAATTCGCGTAATATCAACTGTGATGCGTTGGAGATAGAGATCCCATACGTAGAGGGGAAGGATATTGAAAATTCGCCGGCGCAGTACCGCAATAACTATCAAAGCATTCCCACACAGTTTAAAAAGCCGCGTGTTGAGTACAGAATTGAAGAAAGCCGTGGGTTTAACGCAGCGGATTCGATTACAAACAAGTTTTTTGACGGCTACGAGCGCGTCTATTCTCCCGAAGAAGTCGCAAAGCGTGTGATGACGCAGCTTGTTGCGGCACAAGGCAGCGAGACAGAGGGCGAAGAAAAGAAATATTGTGATGCTTGCGGACACGAGAATACGGCAGATGCGAAATTCTGTATCGAATGCGGAAATCGCGGCTTTGTTGCCAGCGTTGCCGAGTTTATTCAGTTGAGCAAGAAAAAGCAGGATCAGATCCAGCGTGATGCCGCGCGCCGTGTTGAAGAAGCTCAAAAGGCGTCGAAGGCAGGAAGCAAAAAAAGCGGCTCGAAGCCCCCTAAAAGAAAGCTTGGCTGTTTTATCGGATTTTTGATCACCGTGGTGATTCTCGGTGTGATCGGGATCATCGGCTCGGTGGTCGAACGAACGGGCTCCTCCAATGTCCCCACGCCGAATCATATTTATACGATCGGTGGATTTGACACCGATATGAATATCAGCATTGGCAATGGAAATTTTGACAACGACTATGAGGACAAGGAGGATCGTCCCGGCGCAGACGAAACGGACAGAGTTGTACACGATTCGCTTGTCTACGTAAACCAAGACGGAGACGGATGGTACGTTTCGGCAGAAAGCGGCGCTCAGAACACCCTGTCGGGAGAGCTTGTGATCCCGGATAGCGTGGAGGGCATTCCTGTCATCGGAATTTCCGACTATGCTTTTCGAAATTGTCGAAAGCTGACGGCTGTAACCGTTCCCGATTCGGTCAAGGTGATCGGACTCGGCGCTTTTAACGCTTGCTCGGGACTTGGTGAGATACAGCTTCCGTTTGTGGGACGCAGCGAAGAAAGCACGGATTATTTTGAAACCTCGTTCGGCTATATCTTCGGTACGGATTATTACAGCAACGCTGTTAACGTGGAGGGATGGAGCGGCACGTATTGTATTCCCGCGGCTCTTTCCTCGGTTACCTTAAACGGTGCGGAATGGATCGAGAACTATGCTTTCCGCAATTGTACGATGCTTAAAACGGTCACACTGGGAGATTCGATGACTCGGATCGGGGCATATGCCTTTGAAAACTGTACCGCGCTGACCGAGTTTACTCTTCCCGGTAGTGTCACCGAAATTCCTGAGCAAATGTTCCGCGGATGTACGGCGCTCAGCCGTGTCCGGTTTGATGCGGATACGCTGACCTCGATCGCTCCCTACGCGTTTTACAATTGTGTCTCCTTGGAGGGCTTTAACGATTCCGAGGTCGGTCACTTCGTGCTTCCCGATACCCTTGCCTCGATCGGTGAAGGTGCGTTCAGCGCTTGCCTGAAAATGACACATCTGTCGGTTCCGTTTTTGGGGACGCAGGAGAACGCGATGGGCAGAAGTGCGCTCTTCGGCATTGTTTTTGGAGAAGAGTGGTATAACGGCGGTTTATCGTATGAACAGCATTACGATAACGGAAACGGATACGCTAATTTCTGTATTCCCCAAAACTTAACGTCGGTATCGGTCACAAAAGCTGCGCAGATCCCCGCTTATGCGTTTGAGAATTGTTCCTTCCTGACGGAAATCGCGCTTGGAAGCACGGTGACAAGCGTTGGGGCTTACGCTTTTTCGGGATGCACGGAGCTTGAGAATATCTCTTTGCCCGCAGTTGCCGAAATTTCGGAGGGAATGCTTAGAAATTGCTCGTCTCTGACCTCATTCTTCATTTGCGAAAGCGCAACCTCCATCGGGCCGTATGCTTTCTTGGGGTGCTATGGGCTTGAATTTTTGGGAAGTGAAGCGGTCTTTCTGGAGCTTGATACCTTCTTCGGAGGCGAATGGACGGAGAACGCGTTTGTCGTTCCCGATACCGTAAAGACCATTGGCGAGGCTGCCTTTAACGGTTGCTCTCAAATGACGGCACTTTCCATTCCCTTTGTTGGAAGCGCTCCCAAGGCAAAAGAGTTTGAGGGAACCTTTGGATATATCTTTGGAAACGGATCCTATACCGATGGTATCGAAACGGTGGTACAGGGGTACGTCTGCCATCTTCCCGCGTCGCTTAGGACCGTTGCTGTGACAAGCGCTACGCAAATTCCCGCATATGCCTTTAACAATTGTTCGAGGTTGCAGACCATCTATCTTTCCGATGCGGTCAAAACGGTTGGAAAATACGCCTTTGACGGTTGCAACGGTCTTACGGAGCTTTCCATTCCTTCGCTTACGGCGATCAGTGAGGGAATGCTGAAGAATTGCAGCTCGCTGAAACACTTTGAGATCGCTGCCACTGTCACGGATATCGGACCCGAGGCGTTTCGGGGATGCACGAGCCTTGCATCCGTCAATTCCGAGAACGCAGGTGAATTTATCATTCCTTCAACGGTAAAAACCGTTGGGCGCGCAGCCTTTAACGGATGCGTTCTCATGAAGGATCTGACAATTCCGTTTGTTGGGTACAGCGCAAGCTCCGAGTATCCCGACGGTCTGTTCGGTTATATCTTTGGAATTGACTTTTATTCCGGTGGGGAAGAGGTCGATCAAATCCACAGCCTCTATTACATTCCCACGGCCTTGGAGACGGTTACCGTAACGAATGCGCAAAAGATCGTGGAGCATGCTTTCAGAAACTGTACGATGCTTGATTATATTTATATAAATGCGGATGCTGCCGCAAACGTACATTCCAACGCATTTTCGGATAATTGCTCCGCAGAGATCGTGTACCGTTGATCATTCAAGTCAGATAAAACCAGAAAATAAAGAACAAAGAAAGGAAATATCATCATGTTTTTCTCCAAGAAAAAGAAAGGTCCCGTTGAACTCAAGCTTGAGGCAGATCAGTTTTGCCGTGTGTTGGAGGATAAGTCGGCAGAAGTAAAAAAGAGCTATTGTGTGATTGCGAACAGCGATAACTATAACCTGCTCTACCGCGACGGTCAGTTTCTCGGTATGCCCAAGCCCTTCGGGGGTGCAATTTTCCCGTTTTCCCAGGATCCCACGCGCGAAGGCAGTAACGGGCAAAAGAAAAAGTTCCATACGGCAAAGGTCGTTTGCCTTTCCAAGGATTTTAATCTGAAAGTCTTTTGGGGAACGGAGACTCCCTTTATGATGGAGGATTGCATTACCAAAAAGCCCTATTCCGTAGGTGCCCGCGGTGTGTTTTACGTTTCTATCGACCCCTCCGATGCCGCTCGCAAGGCAGATCAATTCTATAGCAAGTGTTTGACCCAAAGAAATGCCGAGCTTTTCAATGCGGAAGCGCTTCGTGACTTTTTGAGGGATGCGTTTGTAATGCAGATCGGCGCTAAGATCCAGCAGTACATGGAAGAGGAAAACCGTTCCATCGGCAATCTCGTGGGGCTTCAACCCTCCGAGATCCTTAAGATCAGCGAGGAGCTTTATCCCAAAATGAAGGATATTTTCGGTGCCTTTGGACTTACCATTACCGACGTCAGCTCCAACTCCATCCTTCAAGGGCTTGTCATCAATCCGATCGAGTAATTTCACATCGTAAAAGGAGAGTATATTATGGGATTGTTTAAGAAAAAATACGAAAAAAACGTATCCAGAGATAATGAGTTTTTTAAAAAGTACGCAGTCAGAGTCAACGGACTCCTGCTGTTTACCGAAGGAAACGAAGCGGTTACCCGCGAGTTGAACGCACTCAAGGATGATTTTCAGTATACGGTTGCCACTCCCGATAAGGCGGCAAAGCCCATTGAAAAGAAAATTGCGGAAAATTTTGAGAATTTGGTCTCCGCACTGGATGCTCCCCAGTGGGAAGAGGCGGACGTTCTCCATTTGATCAGATCGATCCGCCGCAGCATTACCGAAATCAACTCCTTGCGTGCTTAATGACGGGCGGTGCTAAAATGACGACCAACTCTACGATCGTGAAGTGTGAGCAGTGCGGCTCAAAAATGAAGCAGATCGGTGCGGGAGACGGACAGGCTTTTTATCACTGTGTTGCCTGCGGCTTTGATGCGACCGTTGCTATGGAAAACGACGGGAACGCCGATTTTCTTGTTAAGAAGACCGAGCTTCTTGCACGTACAGCAAAGGGAATTGCGGAGTGGGACACCACCAACTGGGATTACCTGAAGAAGGATCTTTTGGATTTTATGTCTCGCTATGAGGATGCGAAAGCAGACATCCGCGTAGAAATGGCACTGCTTGCCGCGGTCACACACGGATTTCATTACATTACCGAAGAGAACTTTAAGGAATGCAAAACCCTGTATAAGCTGACCGAAAAGCTTTACAAAGGACTTTTGCGTGAGTTGAAAAAGAACTTTGATCCCAAAAAGACCGAAAGCACGGAGGACTATAAAAAGAATCGCACGCTTTATAAAAAGTGTCTGAATGAATACCGTAGCAAAAAGCTTGCATGGAAGCTTGCTTTCACTGTCTTGAAAAAAATGATTCCGTTAAAGTGATTCCCACGAGTATTAAAGAGACGCGCCCGATGCCGATTCCCGGTATCGGGCGCGACTTTTTTAGAGCAGAGATTTTTGCATGTTTGGCTTTTTCATATTGCAAAAAAGGGAAAACAACTGTATGAAAACACCCTTTTGCCTGTTTTTTTGCCATAAATTTTTAGAAAAAAATCATTTTGTGTTGACGAAACAGAAAAGGTGTGATATAATATTAACAAGTATGTTCGTTTAAAAAGCGAACAGGGAATACAGGTGCTACACAAGGAAAGGATATACAAACAAAATGAGCACAAAAACATTGCTTTACATAGGAAAGCGAATACTTTTGGCGATTTTGACGGTATGGGTCGTAATCACGGTTACGTTCTTCGTCATGCACGCCGTTCCGGGGGACCCTTTTACCAGTGAAAAGGCATTGCCCGACGCCGCAAGAGAACGTTTGGAGGAAAAATTCGGACTTGACAAGCCTCTTATCGAACAGTATTTTAATTATCTGGGCGACGTGGTTACCAAGTTTGACTTTGGCCCCTCGCTTAAAAAAGACGGAATGCTCGTTCAGGATATCATAGCTGACGGGCTTGCAACCTCTGCAAAGCTTGGCCTTATCGCGGCTGCGGTTGCTGTGGTGGTCGGTGTCGTGCTTGGCTCCGTTGCCGCCCTGCGCAGAAATAAGCTGATCGACCGTATCATTATGGTCGTAACGACCGCGTTCGTTTCTATTCCGTCCTTTATCATGGGAACGGTGCTGTTGTACCTTTTCGCAGTGGCATTCAATCTGGTGCCTGCAAACGGTGCTACCGCCGCGGGGCTGATCCTTCCCACGATCACGCTCTCTCTCTCTCCCATGGCGCACATCACCAGACTTACGCGCTCCTCCATGCTTGACGTTCTCGGACAGGATTATATCCGCACGGCAAAGGCAAAGGGTGTATCCAACGTGAAGATCATTTTCGGGCACGCCCTGAAAAACTCTCTCATTCCGGTGATCACCTATCTCGGTCCCATGCTGGCTTACATCGTAACGGGTTCGCTTGTAGTGGAAAAGATCTATGCGGTCCCCGGCATCGGACGTCAATTTGTTAACAGCATCACCAACCGTGACTATACGATGATCATGGGGACGACCATTGTTCTGGCAACCCTGATCGTAGTTATGAACCTCATCGGCGATATCCTTTATAAGGTTGCCGATCCGAGAATCAATCTTGAGTAAGGAGGAACAAAACGTGAAAAAGAATCCCTTCAGTATGCAGCTTGACGTTGATTCCTTCCTGCCCGCCACCGATAAGGAAAAGGAATACATGGTAAAGATGCGCCCTGCATCTACCTTTTTCAAGGACGGTATTAAGCGTCTTCTCAAAAACAAAGTCGCAACGGTCAGCTTTTTTGTGATCGTATTCATCGTTTTGGTCAGCATTTTTCTTCCGTTGTTCTGGCCCTACGGCTACGACGAGCAGCTTGGTAACTCGCTTTACGGTGCAGACCCCTCGTATAACAATCTCGCACCCTTCGAATATGGCGAAACAGAGCTTGCGCGGATTGAAGCGGGGGAGAGTGTGTTCCCACACATCTTCGGTACCGATTCCCACGGCCGTGACTATCTCATCCGTGTCGTATACGGAACCCGCATTTCCTTGCTCGTTGGATTTTTTGCCAGCATCATCGTGCTTGCAATCGGTATGCTGGTCGGTTCGGTCGCGGGCTATTGCGGCGGCAAGGTCGACCTTATCATCATGCGCGTGGTCGATATCATTTATTCGCTTCCGGATATGCTGATGATCATTCTTTTGGCATCTGTGATGAAAACTGTGTTAGGGCCGCTGATCGACGGCACGATCTTAGCTGACCTTGGAAGCAATATGATCAGTCTCTTTATCGTATTTGCACTTCTTTACTGGGTCTCTATGGCACGCTTGATCCGCGGTCAGATCCTTTCTCTGCGCGAGCAGGAATACGTGCTTTCCGCACGTGCTTCGGGTGCTAAGAGCCCTTGGATCATCCGTAAACATCTCATTCCCAACTGTATCAGCGTTATTATTATTTCCACAGCGCTGCAGATCCCCAGCGCGATCTTTACCGAAAGCTATTTGTCCTTCTTAGGGCTTGGTGTCAACGCGCCCATGCCTTCATTGGGTTCCTTGGCATCCGACGCGTTGGACGGTATTACCACTTATCCCGAGCGTCTCATGATCCCCGCGATCGTTATTTCCTTGATCGTTCTTTCACTCAACCTCTTCGGCGACGGCTTGCGTGATGCGTTCGACCCGAAGCTGAACAATTAAAGGAGGTTGCGAACATGGCATTATTGGAAGTTAAAAATTTACGCACGTCCTTTTTTACCGATGCAGGTGAGGTAAAGGCTGTTAACGGTATTTCCTTTAACCTTGAGCGTGGAAAAGTGCTTGGTATTGTGGGAGAGTCGGGATCCGGAAAATCTGTGACCGCATACTCTATCATGCAGATTTTGGCATCGACCGCAAGGATCCATCCCGACTCCTCCATTAAGCTCGACGGACAGGAGCTGGTCGGTGCCGGAGAGCGTGTAATGAAAACGGTCAGAGGGAATAAGGTGTCCATCATTTTCCAGGATCCTATGACCTCTCTGAATCCTACGTATACCATCGGGCATCAACTGATGGAGGCGATCATGCTCCACACGCCGAGAAATAAGGCCGAGGCACGTGAGCGTGCCATTGAAATGCTGCGTCTGGTGAATATCAACGAGCCCGAAAAGCGTATGAAGCAATATCCGTTTGAGTTTTCGGGCGGTATGCGTCAGCGTATCGTTATTGCGATGGCGCTTGCCTGCGAGCCGGATATTCTGATCGCGGATGAGCCTACCACGGCGCTGGACGTGACCATTCAGGCGCAGATCCTTGAGCTGATGGGGCAATTGCAGAAGGAGCTTGGAATGGCGATCATTATGATCACCCATGACCTTGGTGTCGTTGCGCAAATGTGTGATGAGATCATCGTTATGTATGCGGGCTCGATCTGCGAGCAGGGAACTGCCGACGAGATCTTTTATAATCCTTCTCACGAATACACAAAGGGTTTGCTTCGCTCCATTCCTACGCTGGAATCGGAAAAGGCGCGTCTTGAGCCCATTGAAGGTACTCCCATTGACCTTTTGAATATGCCGGCGGGTTGCCCCTTTGCACCTCGCTGCAATGCGGCAATGAAGGTGTGCCTCAACCACCGCGCGGAGTCTAAGGTCATCAACGAGGAGCACTATGCTGCTTGTTGGATGAACGTAAAACGCGAGTTTGAAAGCGCGAAAGAGAAGGGAGGAGACGAAAATGAGTGATATCGAAAAGAAGTCAGGATCCCCCTTGATCGAGGCGCGCGATCTCAAGCAATACTTCAATATCAACATGGGACTGTTTAAGTCCAAGCCACTCAAGGCAGTAGACGGTGTTTCCTTTTATATTAACGAAGGGGAGACGTTGGGACTTGTTGGTGAATCCGGCTGTGGAAAGACCACGGTGGGAAGGACCTTGATGAATCTTTACAAGCCCACGGCGGGTGAGATCCTTTACCGCGGAAAGCCCATCGTTACGAAGCGCGACGTTTACGAGTTTCGAAAAAAGGCGGCAATGGTATTCCAGGATCCGTATTCCTCGCTCAATCCCCGTATGACGGTGGCGGATATCATTGCAGAGCCCTTGGACATTCACAAAATGTATGCAAGCTCCGAGGAACGTCGTGAAAAGGTTTTGGAGCTGATGGCACACGTGGGGCTTAACAGCGAGCACGCATCTCGCTATGCGCATGAGTTCTCGGGCGGTCAACGTCAGCGAATCGGTATTGCGCGTGCTTTGGCGATCTCTCCCGATTTTATCGTTTGCGACGAGCCTGTTTCGGCACTGGACGTTTCCATTCAGGCGCAGGTCATCAACATGTTTGGCGAATTGCAGGAGAAGATGGGGCTTTCCTATCTCTTCATTGCGCACGACCTTTTGGTAGTGCGTCATATCAGCCACCGTATTGCGGTAATGTATCTTGGTAAGATCGTAGAAATGGCAGATGCCAAGGAAATTTACGACCGTCCGTTGCATCCCTATTCCAAAGCACTGATCTCTGCGGTTCCGATCCCCGATCCCAAAACCGCAAGAGCTAACGAGAGAATTCCCTTGGGCGGTGATATTCCAAGTCCGCTCAATGCCCCCTCGGGGTGCCCCTTCCGCACGCGTTGCC
Source organism: Eubacteriales bacterium (assembly GCA_045588715.1). GTDB lineage: Bacteria > Bacillota > Clostridia > Oscillospirales > CAG-272 > UMGS1865. The sequence goes on from JAZNEQ010000010.1 coordinate 23,352, forward strand.
CTTATGCAACGGCAGCTTGCGCCGAGGCGATGCCTGAATTCAAGGAGGTCTCGAAGGGACACTTTGTGGCATGCCACAACATGGATAAGATCAATTAAATAAAAAAATCGCGGCAGCCGCGCGGCTGCGTTGCATTTCATTCTCGCTCTGCGAGAATGATGATCTCTGTTCATTTCGTTTTCGAGAAAGGACCGTGCAATTTCTTTTTTGAAAACGGTGAAAATAAAATACTGAAAGGAATTAATGAGAAATGAAAAAGCTTCTGTCCCTGATCCTCGTCATCGCGATGCTCGCAGTTGCATTGGTAGCTTGCGCGCCTGCTGACAAGGAAGACAAATCTTTCCCCACTCTCAGCTACCTTTACAATACCAACGACGGTCATAAGGCGATTGGAGAATATCTCCAGGGTGCTCTTAGCCAGGTTGGTATCACCATGAACCTTGAAAACCAGGAGTGGAACACCTTCCTTAACACCCGTAAAGAGGGCAACTACTCCATCGCTCGTAACGGTTGGCTTGCTGACTACAACGATCCGATCTGCTTCCTTGATATGTGGACCTCTGCTTCCGGTAACAACGACGTTCAGTTCGGTAAGGGCGCACACAAGGATCTTAAGATGTACAACCTTGACCTGACCTCTTACGGTTACGAGACCAAGGTTGAAAACGGAACCTGGGCTGAGACCTACGACGTTCTTATCTCCACCATCAAGTCCTGTACCGATAACGAGAAGCGCTATGCGTTGATGCACCTGGCAGAGGATATCCTCATGGAGACCGGTTGTATCGTTCCTCTTTACTACTACACCGATCTTTACATGATCGATGACAGCGTAAAGGGCTTCTTCTCCAACCCCTTGGGTTACAAGTACTTGATGTACACCACCGTAAACGGTAAGAAGGACGCGATCAACGTATGCCTGGCTTCCGAGCCCGATACGCTTGACCCCGCTCTCAACTCTGCCGTTGACGGCGCTACCATGGTTTCTCATCTCTTCTCCGGTCTTGCTAAGTGGGCTCAGGATAAGGATGGCAAGCTTGTGATCGTTCCCGATTGCGCGGTTGCTCTTCCCGAAGGTGTTGTCAATGCCAACGGCTCCGTTACCTACACCTACACCCTTAAGGACGGTTTGAAGTGGAGCAACGGCGAGGCTCTTACCGCTAAGGATTTTGCTGATTCTTGGCAGAGAGCTGCTTCCGCAGCACTTGCAGCAGACTACGGCTACATGTTCGAGATCGTTGAGGGCTACGGCACCGACAAGCTCGCTGTAGAAGCGGTTGACGCAAAGACTCTTAAGGTAACGATTGCAAACGCTGTTTCTTACTGGAACGAGCTGCTTGCATTCCCGACCTACTTCCCCGTATACAAGGCAGCCGAGCAGAAGGATGGCACTTGGGCAACCAAGCCTGAAACTTATATCTGCAACGGCGCATACACCATCGAGTCTTGGAAGAAGGATAGCGTGATCACGCTCAAGAAGAATCCTGCTTACCACGATGCAGCAGATGTTACGATGGAGAAGATCAACTGCTTCCTTTCCGATGATGCAAACAACATGCTTGCAAACTTCAAGAAGGGCGACTGGCTCCTCATCGACGACGTTCCTACTGCAGAGATCCAGACTCTGAAGAAGGATTATCCCACCGAGTTCGTGATCGCAGGTCAGATCGGTACCTACTACGTATGCTGGAACATCAACGAGAATATTCTTCCCAAGTCCTCCACCCTCACGGGTGTTGAAGCCGAGAAGGCACAGGCAGAGATCCGCCGTGCGATCGCCCTCCTCTTTGACCGTAACTACATCGTTGAATCCGTTGCACAGGGCGGTCAGCTTCCTGCTTCCTCCTTCGTTGCTATGGGTATGACCAATCCCGACGGTTCCGAGTTCTACAAGACCGCAAACAGCACCACCGATGCATTCGACGGCTACTATGACGTTTCCAAGGCAGCGCACAAGGCAAACGTTGATGCGGCTCTCAAGGTGCTTGCAAAGTACTACGATCTCGAAACAAAGTAATCACGGAAACCGACTGCGTTTTGACGTGATCTCAGATTGCACACTTTAAGAAGGTTGAGTCATTCAAATACAACGTCTCCGTAAGGAGGTGTCCCGAGTGCATTGCGCTCGGTACGCCTCTCCTTTTTTATAAGATATAAATTTTGGGTTTTCAAATTTTGTAATGCATAAAGCGATTGACTTTTTTCTTTGGTTGAGGTATACTTTTATATGGAGCGTAAGTAGGATGCATTTGAGTTAGGGCATAGCTTGCAAAAAAAATCCGTTGGTCGGAGGGGCTTATGACACAACAAGAAATTCAATCTTTGCTTGAAAAACAAAGCGCGTATTATAAAAGCGGGGTCACTATTCCCGTAAAATTCCGTGTGGAGCAGTTAAAAAAGCTTTACGCGGTAGTAAAAAAATATGAGAGCGAGATCAACGACGCGCTTGCCTCGGATCTTGGAAAAAGCAGATATGAGGCCTTTATGTGTGAATCGGGGCTTGTCTTGACCGAAATCAGCTACATGATTAGGCACACAAAGAAATTTGCCTCAAAAAAAACGGTAAAAACACCGCTTTCTCAATTTTGCTCACACAGCTTTAAGCAACCCGTACCTTACGGAAACGTTTTGATCATGAGCCCTTGGAACTATCCCTTTTTGCTTTCTCTTGAGCCCTTGACCGATGCGATCGCGGCGGGAAATACGGCAATTGTAAAGCCGAGCGCTTATTCTCCCGCAACAAGCGAGATCGTACAAAAAATCGTGGAAGAATGCTTTGTCCCCGAATACGTTGCCGTTGTCACGGGAGGAAGAAGGGAAAACGCCGCGCTCCTCGATCAAAAGTTTGATCTTGTGTTTTTTACGGGGAGCCGGACGGTGGGGAAGGAGGTCCTTCGACACACGGCAGAGTACTTAACCCCCGCTGTGTTGGAATTGGGGGGGAAGAGCCCCTGCATTGTTGATGCGAGCGCAAATATCAAGCTGGCGGCAAGAAGAATTGTTTTTGGGAAGTATCTTAATTGCGGTCAGACCTGCGTTGCCCCCGATCATATCCTTTGCCACCGTTCGGTAAAGGATGCGTTTGTGAGTTCTGTCATTGAAGAGATCAAAAAGCAATACGGGGAAGAGCCTCTTAAAAATCCCAATTACGGTAAGATCATCAATCAAAAACATTTTGAAAGAGTTTGTGCGTTGATCGATAAGAACAAAGTTGTTTTTGGTGGCGAAAAGGATGAAGAGACTTGTCGAATCGCACCAACGGTTATGGATCACGTTACGGTAGAGGATGCTGTGATGGGGGAGGAGATCTTTGGCCCTATCATGCCTATTCTTGTTTTTGACGATTTTGACACCTTGATTACGGAATTGAAGGACAAGGATAAGCCGTTGGCTCTTTATCTTTTTACAAACGATAAAAATCAGATCGAACGTGTCAACCGGGAAGTGTCCTTTGGCGGAGGATGCATCAACGACGTGGTCATCCATCTGGCAACCAGCGAAATGGGCTTTGGCGGTGTTGGTGAGAGCGGTATGGGGGCTTACCACGGAAAAGACGGGTTTGACGTTTTCTCACATTACAAATCCATGGTGGATAAAAAAACGTGGATCGATCTTCCCATGCGCTACCAACCCTTCAAAAGCGGGGGGTATGAAAAGCTTTTGCGATTGTTTTTGCGTTAAAGAGGAGAATGCAGATTTTGAAGAATATTTTACCGCAGATCTGATCCTTTCGTGGATCGGATAACGGCAAAACGGTGGATGGACCCGTGGGGTCAGTCTGCCGTTTTTTGTTTTGGGTGTAAAGAATTGTTGCGCTTGTGAATATAAAAAATTAGAGTTGTTGTTTGAAGTATACTTTTGGAAAGTATACCTGAAAAGTGCTTTTGAAAAAACTTGTTGACATTTCAACAAGTTTGTGGTATGATAAAGCTACGTTGATAAAATAAGGATTGGAGGAGGGGGAGAAATGAAAGAACGCTTTCAAACGTTTACCGTGTTGATCGCAAAGATCAGCAGAAATATCAGAAAAATCAAAAATCAAGAAATGGCGGAATACGGTCTTCGAAGTGCCCACGTTTCCTGCTTGTATTATCTTTACTGTGCGGAGTCTTTAACTGCAACAGAACTTTGCGAGCGTTGCGAGGAGGACAAGGCAACGATATCGCGCGCTCTTGATTATCTCGAGGGAAATGGATATATTATATGTGAGTCCCAATTGGCAAAACGCTATAAAGCGCCACTTCTCCTAACCGCGAAGGGAAGGGCTGTCGGTAAAAAAATTACGGATAAAATCAATTTTGTTCTTGATGAGATCTGTGTGGGGCTTTCAGAAGAGGAAAGAATTGAATTTTACCGTTGCCTTGCTATTATCAGCGACAGTCTTGAGGCATGTGCAACCGGCATTCACAAAAAGTAGTATATATCATTTGAGAAGTTGATGACCTAAAACGACTGGAAGGCTTATATTATGAGATAGGAGGAATGGAATGAGAAAAATTAAAATTGTCGCAGATTCATCATGTGATTTGTTTGTACTAAAGCATACGGATTTTGCGTGTGCTCCTATGAAAATTATAACTGCGGAAAAGGAATTTGTTGATAGCGAAACGATGGACGTGGTGGGGATGGTTGATTTTTTGGACAAATACAAAGGGAAATCAAAATCCTCGTGTCCCAATATCAACGATTGGCTTGAGGCATTTGGAGATGCCGACGAGGTTTTTTGCGTTACCATTACAAGCGGTTTATCGGGAAGCTATAATTCTGCAATATCCGCCAAGCAGATATATGAATCGGAAAACGCGGGGAAACGCGTGTTTGTGCTCGATACACTCTCTGCCGGTCCCGAAGTATCCTTGGTGATTGAAAAGCTTGAAGAATATATCCAATGCGGTCTTTTATACGAGGATATCTGCGATAAGATCACAGCATATCTTAAAAAAACGGGGCTTTTATTTATGCTGAAGTCCCTTAAGAACTTTGCCAACAATGGCAGAGTGTCTCCCATAGTTGCGAAGATCGTGGGGATCGCGGGAATTTGTATTGTGGGAAAAGCGAGCAACGAAGGGACGCTCGAACCGATGCATAAGTGCAGGGGAGAGAAACGCGCCCTTGAAACCATCGTTGAAGAGCTTGCACAGGAGGGATTTCGATCGGGCAAGATCAGTATTGGGCATTGCCAAAACCAAGAAGGCGCCCATCAGCTCAAGGAATTGATCCTTTCTAAATTCAAAAATGCGAAAATCGAAATACACAAATTCAGAGGGCTTTGCAGCTTTTATGCCGAAAAGGGCGGCGTGCTTGTTGGATTTGAAAAAGGATGACGTATCAAGCGCTTAAAAAATTGGAACGCTAAGCAAAAATGTTATAAGTGAGGGAGGGCTCAAATTTTACATTTGAGCCCTCCCTCAGAGGTTATTGTTTTTTATAATTCAAGTAATACTTTTTAACGGCGGCGAAGGATTTTTCACTAATAACGTGCTCAATACGGCAGGCATCCTCGGTCGCTGTTTCCTCGTCGATCCCGAGAGCCATCAGCATATTGGAAATAACCGTATGGCGCTCGTACAATTGCTCCGCAAAAGCTTTTCCTTTTGCGGTCATGGTGATATATCCGTCGGGATCTACCGAAATGTGCTCGCTTTTTTTCAAAAGCCCAACGCCGCGGCTTACGGAAGGCTTGGTATATCCAAGATAGGCTCCTACGTCTATGGCGCGTATCTTATTATTCTTTTGTAATAAAACGTAAATTGCTTCGAGATACATTTGCCCCGACTCGTGCATTGCCATATAAGCCCCCCTTCCTTTAACAGATACAAATTTATTATAACACAACGCAGAAAAAAATGCAAGTGGAAAGTTTAAAAATTGGTGCTAACTAACAAATTGTTGAATTTAAACAGTAATTTACGCAGCGAAATTTGAAGCGGATTTTAGAGCGTGGGATGTAGTTCTGCCAAACCGTTTTGCTTTTTTATCGAAAAAATCAAAGGACAGCCAGGGAGGTAGAAAAGTTCATAAAAATATGATATAATAATTTATAGATAAACAACGTCTTAATGGAGATATATTATGGGAGATATTTTAATAAAAATACTTGTGTGCTTTATCGCCGGTGCGGGTGCGGGTATTGGAACGGGATTTGCCGGTATGAGTGCTGCCGCTGTGATCGGTCCCATGCTTATAACTTTTTTGGGAGTTCCTGCTTACGATGCAGTTGGTATAGGGCTGATCAGCGACGTTTTGGCGAGCCTTGTCAGTGCATATACCTATAAAAAAAGCGGAAATCTAGATGTAAAAAACAGCTTACCATTGCTTGTAAGTGTGCTTATTGTAACGATGATTGGCAGCTTTGCGGCAAGATTTTTGCCAGAGCAGGCTATGAGCGGCACGATGCAGATAGCTTTGATCATCATCGGTTTGCGCTTTCTTCTGATGCCTGTCAACAAAACGCGAGCACAGTTAGAAGAAAGCTCTCCGAAAAGCAGATTGATCAAGGCGATCGTCGGCGGCGTATTCGTAGGCTTTATCTGTGGCTTTGTGGGAGCCGGCGGTGGAATGATGCTTTTACTCGTTCTGACATCTTTCCTTGGTTACCCCATGCATTTGGCAGTTGGTACAAGTGTGTTCATTATGGCGTTTACGGCACTGACCGGCGGAGTCAGCCATTTTATGATCGGAGGAGTCCCCGATCTTCTTTGCCTCGTACTGTGCGTTGTGTTTACTCTCCTTTGGGCAAGGATCGCAGCGAAAATTGCCAACAAGGCTAATGCCAAAACCTTAAATCGCGTAGTTGGTATTGTGATGATCATCACGAGCGTCGTGATCTTAGCGGTGAATTATCTTTGACAGTGCCACACAAATAAGCGTTTTACATATTGAAATACATATAAATTACATTTGATCTTTGAGGAACCTGAAATGAACTTTTTATCCAATAAACGCAAACGAAAAATATTGATCATCGCGACGTCTGTCGTTCTTGCTCTTGCCGTTATCGTAGGTGCTTGTGCTATCTATCTTAACGACTATTACCGCGCGGACCATGACGCGATAGGTGCGTTTTTGCCGCAAGGTACGACGTGGAAAGAAGAACCCGACGATACGATCGTATTGGAACCAGAAGAAGCAACAAAGGGATTGATCTTTTATCCCGGCGGAAAAGTAGAATATACAGCCTACGTTCCTCTGATGCAAGCGTGCGCCGAGAAAGGGATCCTGTGCGTCCTCGTTGAGATGCCCTTTCACCTTGCCGTGCTCGATATCAATGCTGCAGATGGCATACGGGAGGAATACCCGGAAATAGAGGATTGGTACATAGGCGGTCACTCACTTGGCGGCTCAATGGCGGCATCCTATCTTGCCGATCACGCAGAGGACTACGAAGGTCTTATTTTGCTTGGCTCATATTCCACGGCAGACTTGTCCGATACCGATCTTGCCGTGCTTTCGGTTTTTGGAAGCGAGGATAAGGTCATGAACCGTGAAAAATACGAAGATAATAAGTCCAATCTTCCAAGTGATTTTACCGAATGTATTATTGACGGCGGTTGTCACGCATACTTCGGTATGTATGGAGCACAGGACGGTGACGGTACGCCTACGATTACAAACGAGGAGCAGATTCGCTTAACTGCGGATAATATCGTTGAGATAATGAGGTAAGCGGCAATCAACCTACCCATAAATAAAAAATGAATGAGGAATATTATGTTCAGAGAATTAGCGAGAAAGGGGCAAGAGCTCTCCCCGAGCGAGTGCCGGGAAATACTCAAACAGGAGGTGCGTGGCGTGCTTGCCGTTAATGGGGATGACGGTTATCCATACGCTTTGCCTATCAATTTTTACTTTGACGGAGAGAATAATAAAATCTATTTTCACAGCGGAAAGGGCGGTCATAAGCTTGATTCGATCGCAAACAGTGATAAGGTCTCCTTTTGCGTTAACGATCGGGGGTATCGCAAGGACGGACATTGGTCGCTGAATATTAAGAGCGTGATCGTATTCGGTCGCATTCATATTGTTGACGACTGGTCAGACGGACTGATGGTGAATTTTTGCAAGCGATTTACAGAAGATATGAATTACATCGATAGCGAGATCAAAAAATATAGAAATAATACCACTGTTCTCTGCCTTGAGATTGAGCATATGACGGGAAAACTTGTTAACGAAGCGTGATATGATGATCTCACGTGCAAATAAGAAATTGTAGGAGGAAACATATCTTTGCATAAGATATCTTTTGTTATCAGAAAAATAACTGTTCCGCCCGTATTTGCAGCGATGTTGTTGATCCTTTCGTATATTATGTATCCGAGCTATTTCGGCTCAATTTGGCAGATGCTTGGAGGCTTGGTGTTCCTGTGCGCTTTGCCGCTCTTAGCATATCCATTGCAAAAATACATTCCGCACTTTAAAGATAAGGGAAGAGATGGGCAGAGAAGTCTTGCAATGATCTTTTCTGCTATGGGGTATTTGCTTGGAACACTTGTGGCATTTATTACCGGTGCTCCCGCGGGACTCAAAATTATTTATCTTGAATATCTGCTTTGCGGTGTTGCCATGCTCGTGTTAAATAAGGCATTCAAGCTGAAAGCAAGCGGACATGTCTGCGGTATTGTAGGACCCGTTTTGCTGATGCTTTATTTCAAAATGTATATTCCCGCTGTTGTGGGAGCGGTGTTGATCGTTCCCGTATACGTGTCAAGTCTGAAAACCAAGCGGCACACAGCGCCCCAATTGATTGGCGGTAGCGTGATCCCGTTGGTTGCTCTTGGAACGATACATTTATTGTATCGCTTGATGGGTAATCTTGCTTGAAAAAACTGTTTTGAAAGGAAAGGTGACACATGAAAATTCAATTTATCGGTGCTGCACAAGAGGTTACGGGAAGCTGTACGCTTCTTGAGATCAATGATCGCTACTATTTGGTTGATTGCGGTATGGAGCAGGGAATTGATGTTTTTCAAAACGTCGCCTTGCCGATTCCCGCAAGTCAGGTGGACGCTGTGTTTCTGACACACGCACACATCGACCATTCGGGAATGTTGCCAAGACTTTATAAGGACGGCTTCCGCGGTATTATCTACGCAACTGAGGCAACGGCGAAGCTCTCCGACATTATGCTCAAGGATAGTGCGCATATCCAGATGAGCGAGGTTGAATGGAAGAATAGAAAAGCTGAGCGTTCGGGTGAGGAAAACTTCGCTCCGACCTACACGATCGAGGATGCGCTCGGAGCGATCAAGCTTTTCCGCGGTGTGAAATACAATGAGAGAATTACGGTGTCCGCAGGTGTGGATATTCGCTTCACGGATATTGGACATCTGCTCGGTTCTGCGGCCATTGAGATCTGGCTCAGAGAGGGAGATGCGGAAAAGAAGATCGTATTCAGCGGTGACGTTGGAAACACCAACCAACCGATCATCAAGGATCCCACCCCCGTAACGAGAGCGGATTATTTGGTGCTTGAATCCACCTACGGCAGCCGCAATCACGAGCGTCATACCGATACGATAGAAGTATTGGCAGCGCTTATCGAAAACACCTTGTCACGCGGCGGAAACGTTGTTATTCCGTCGTTTGCGATCGGTCGTACCCAGGAGCTACTCTATGCCATTCGTGAAATAAAGCAAAGAAAGCTTGTCAAAAATACGGATTTTCCCGTTTACGTCGATAGCCCTTTGGCGATTGAGGCTACGGAGATCTTTTCAAAGTGCGATCCTTCTTGCTTCGATGAGGAAACGAGACGTTTGATTGACGATGGGATCGATCCCATTCGATTTGAGGGGTTAAAGCTGTCCGTTTCGGTTGAGGAGTCCAAGCGCATTAACGAAACCCCCGAGCCAAAGGTCATTCTTTCGGCCAGCGGAATGTGCGAGGCAGGCAGGATCCGCCATCACCTTAAGCACAACCTCTGGAGACCGCAGAATCTCATCCTGTTCGTAGGATATCAAGCAGAGGGAACACTTGGCAGAAGTCTTATTGAGGGAGTTCCAAACGTGCGCTTGTTCGGCGAGGACATTGCTGTGAGAGCGCAGATCAAGTCGCTCAAAGGAACCAGCGGACACGCGGATCAGCAGGGGCTTATCTCATGGCTTACAAGCTTTGAAAAGAAGCCTCGCACAGTATTTCTAAACCACGGCAACGAGGAGTCTGTCGCAGTCCTTGCCGATGAGCTGAGGGAGCGCGGATATGCCGTTGAAGCTCCGTACAGCGGGACTGAGTATGATCTTGTAAAAGGTATTATGACCGCATATACCGAAAAGAAGCGCGTAACAGCAGCAGACGTTGCCAAAGCGCGCTCCAGAAAAAATAACATTCATCGTGATCTCGTATCGCAGGCAGAGGCGCTTCTCGCCCTTGCAAAGCGTTGCGAGAGCCGTCCGAACAAGGAAAACGCAAAGTTTGCGGCTCAAATCAGAGCGTTGATGGATAAGTGGGACAGATAAAAGGGGAACAATGACAGTATTGATAACCAAACGGGACTCGAACCAACGAGCCTCTCGACGATCAATTTCCGCGCCTTTTTGCGTGGCTCGGCTTGAAAAGTCCACACTTCCCTGCGCCTCGCCCCACAAAAATTCATCAAAAATTGATTCACCGAGAGGTGCGA
>JAZNEQ010000011.1:0-17647 GCA_045588715.1 Eubacteriales bacterium
CCAACGCAAAAATCCTTGTACTGCATCAGCGTATTGACGTAATCGTTTTTGGTTCCGAGTGTGTTTTTTACCGAGTAAAGCTTTTCGGGGCGCCCGAATACGGAAAGCACGTAATCCACGTCGTGAATATGCAGATCCTGCGCGGCACCGCCCGAGAGAGAGGGATCGGTCAACCAGTTGTTCCAGCCCCAGGTCGGGATGGGGGAGAGACGGCGGAAGTTGGCGCTGACCACGCGACCGTAGGTGCCCTTTTCAATGAGGTCGGCAAGTGCGACGTATTCATCCCAAAAGCGAATGACCTGACCTACCTGTACCTCGGTACCGCTTTCTTTTGCCGCCCGGAGCATTTCTTCTCCCTCGCAAAGCGTAAGGGACACGGGCTTTTCTACAAATACGTAGCGCACCTTTTTCATGGCAAGGATGGCGTGCTCCGCGTGCAGATAGGTGGGGAGGCAGATATCGATCGCGTCAACGTCAGCCCTTTCGATCAGCTCGCGTCCCGTTTCGTAAATTTCGGCACCCGAAATGCCTGCAAGTGCCTCTGCCTTTTCACGGCGAAGATCCGCAACCGCAACCACGCGGACATCCTTAATGTTGTTGTAGCAATTGGCGTGCATGCTTCCCATAAAGCCGCAGCCGATCAATCCGATTTTTAACATGCTCAAACCCTCCCTAAAATTCTGTCCATGGCGTTGGACGTGTTATAAACGATCGTTTCCGTGTAGTGCTTGTAATTGGGGATCATCTCGGCACTGACCCAGCCGTCGTAGCCGATTGCTTCCAGTGCCTGCATCACAGCGGGGTAATCCACGTCCCCCGCCAGCAGATCCACAAAGCCGTGGAGGCCTCCCGCGGCAATGCGGTAATCCTTGAAATGTACCTTTTTAATGCGATTCCCCAAAATTTTGATCCAATGCTCGGGGTGACCGTTGAAAAGCACGTTGCCAACGTCGAAATAGCTGCCAACGTAAGGGCTGTTGATCTTGTCGATAAAATCCCGCATTTCAAGCGGAGAGACAAGAAACTGATTCCAGACGTTTTCAATGCCGATGTTGACCTGCAACGCCTCGGCATCCTCCTTCAATTCCAAAAAGGCATCCAGGCTTCGTTCGTAGGCGTCTGCATAGTCCACAACCTTTCCCGGCGCGGCAAACTCGGCGTGCACCGATCCGGGAACCACCAGGATCGTATCGCACCCAAGCGTTTTTGCAACCTCCAGATGGCGGCGGACGACCTCCTTTGCCGTTTTGCGTGCATTGGGGTCGTCGTCGGTCAGCCAATGCTCCCAATACAGTCCCGTTGCCACACTGTACAATTCAATTCCGTTGTCCCTTGCGGCTTGTCTGACTGCCATCAGCTCGCGTTCGGTGCTGCCAAGGCTGACCTCGCCCTCGGCAAGAAGTCCTACCTCCACGCCGTCAAAGCCCGCGTCCTTTGCAAGGGCAAAGCTTTTTGCAAGCGGTCCGTCGGGGAAGGACCAGACGTTAATTCCTTTTTTCATATGCATTTCTCCTTTGTAATGTTTTTTCATCCCATGATTTTTCATCCCACGGTTTTTTTTCCATGATTTTTCATCCCACGGGCTTTTTGGTCTCGTCAAATGTGACCGCCCCAAGGGGCTGTGTCAGATTTAGGCGAGAAGCGTCGCTTTGGGGGCGTGAGACGTACAAAGGTACGCCGAGCCCCCAAAGCGGCGGTAAAAAAAGCCCGTGATACGAAGAATTTCGAAGAAATTCAACCGTTTGGTTACCCCACGTTTTCACATTTTTGAAATCGTGGTTTTTTCATCCCATGGTTTTTCATCCCATGATTTTTCATCCCACGAGCTTTTTTGGTCTCGCCAAATGTGACCGCCCCTTTTTTTATATTTTATCATGAAACCCCTTGCAAAGGAATACAATATCGGTTATAATATTTATAAAATCGGTCATAGGAGAATTTTTATGTCGGATAAATTTATAAGGCATGGCTTTGATCGCACGATCAACGTTGAAAAACTGATCACGATATTTTATATGGAATTTTCCAAGGATTTTGTTTACGAGGGGGAACGCCACGACTTTTGGGAAATGGTCTATATCGATCGCGGCGAGGTGATCTGTACCGCTGACAAAAGGGAATTTATTCTCAAGGGCGGGGAATTGACCTTTCACAAGCCAAACGAATTCCACGCGATTCGAGCGGACGGTGACGTTGCCCCCAACGCATCGATCATTACGTTTGAGTGCAAAAGCCGTGCGATGCGCTATTTTGAGGGGAAGATCATTAAGCTTTCCGGCGAGGAGCGCGCGTTGATCTCTATGCTGTTTCGAGAGGGGCTTTCCGCATATCGGATGGAGGACAAGCGCAACCCCTTGATCCAGCGCTTGGAGCGGATTGAAGATGCGCCGTTTGGCAGCAGCCAAATGACCAAAAATCTTTTGGAGATCTTTTTGATCAGCCTGCACCGCAATTCTGACGTTATGCAAAAAAAGGCGCGCTATCAATATAAGGTGAACGGTGTGGATATTCCGTATCAGGCAAAGGAGATCATAGATCTTTTGGAGCGTTCGGTCTACGAACGGCTGACGGTGGGTGATATCGCCGACCGACTTGGGAAAAGCGAAAGCGCCGTTAAAATGCTGTTTTCCGCATGCCAAAGCGGTGGGATCATGCGATATTATAATCATTTGAAGATCGAGGAGGCAAAAAAGCTGATCCGCGAGGGGAATTATAATTTTTCTCAAATCGCCGAAATGCTGCAATTCGATACGCCGCAATACTTTTCCACCTGCTTCAAAAGGGAGGTGCACATGTCACCGCAGGAATATAAAAAATCAATTTTGCATTGATGCGTAGCTTTTTGCATTGTTTTGCTGAATAATAGGCGAAAATTGCGGCGGCGAGCCGCAAAGCAAAAAACACGGGGGTGTCTCAAATGCGTTTTGCATTTGAGACATCCCCGTGCATGACAAATTCGAAGGTGGGTTTTTTATAATGATAGTGCTTGCCATTTTATAATGGCGCAAGAATCGCGCCGCTGATTTATTCCGGGTCGGTCTCCAATATCTTTTGGCGGTTTTTCTCGGCGGCATTCAAAAGCGTATGCCACTCCTCGGGATCGGCAACGTTGGTTTCTCCCTCAAGAATACGTATCATTTTTTCGAGCGTGTTCGATTGCTGCGGATGGTTGCCCAAAACGAGATCTACCTTTTCGTCCCAAAGCTTGTCGATCGATTCTTTGAATTGCCGTCTGCAATCAAACGACAGTCCGTACCGTCTTAAAAAATCGGAACGAAGGGTGTTGGTTCCAATCCCGCCGAACATACCTGCCACGGTGCCATCGGGAAGCGTGATAAAAAAGGAGAGCGTTCCGTCCGTATGCCCCGGCGTATGAACGCATCGCACGCTTGTGTCTCCAAAATCGAAAACGTCGCCGTCTTCGATCAAAACGTCACACGAAAAAGGGGAGGGTAGGCGGCAATTGAGCTCCTTTGCCCAGGACAGATCCAGCGTTCCGTTTAAAATGTCGTTGTCGATTCGGCTGATATAGGTTTTTGCTCCCGACATCTCTACAAACTCTTTTGTGCACCCAAAATGGTCGATGTGCCCGTGAGAATGAAAGATCGCGCAGATATCCTTTACCGAAAGACCGACGTTTTTGATATTTTCTAAAATGACGTCCAACATATCCGGATAGCCGGTGTCGATCATCACAAGACCCTTTGCGGTATCGATCAGATGTACCGATACTCTTTCATCGCTTACAAAGTATACGTTTTTGTGCATGCGAAAGCCTTGCAGGATTATTTTCTCCGTATTCATCGGTATTCCTCCATGAAGGTGATTTTGTTTTTTGGGGATCATATCTTTAAAACAGATGCGTCGGCATCGCCGCGGGCCGCTGTCAGATCCATACCCCCGTGCTCCAGAAGTTGAATTTGCCGTCAAGCATCATGCGCTTGATCCCTCTTTGCAAGGAGGTGTTTTCTGAAAGCTCCTCAATACTTCCCGTTTCGCCCGGCCAAACGAAGCTCATGCAGGCGACCCCCGCCGTATCCAAGGAGGGGCGAACCAAAAAGTGGCGAATAAACTGCGCGATCTTGGAAGCCGCGGGAAGAACGTCAAGAAGCTTCAGGTCAAGCATCCAGGAGGTGCAGATCGTGTATTTGAAATTGCATTCGGGGTAATAGCGCGCCGCAAGCGCCGCGCCCTGTGCAATGCTTTCTTCTACGTGCGCGGGGGTGAGATCCGCGCCGCGCGGAATATGGAAATTGATCACGTCGTCACCGGGCCGCAGGACCGCCTCCCATTCCTCCTTGGAAAACGTTTCGCGCACGGTACTAACGCGCATACCGCACGTGCGATAGCCGATGAAAGCCTCCTCGCTTTCCTCAAGCGTTGCGTCAAAAAGTGCGGGAAGCTCCTCGGCTCCGCGCATTCCAACAAGCGTTCCCTTGGCGGTATAGCTCCCCTTTTGCATCAAAAAAACGTATTCGTCTTTTTGACGGTGCCGAAGAAGGATCGATTCGTCGTTCCATTTCCATGCTTGAAAATTGAATCCCTTGTAGTCAAAGATCCGTGCCTTGGTGTAATGTGTCATCCAGCCGTAAAGACCTGCGTTGAGCCCCACGCGGCCCGAGGTGATCTTTTGAACGTGTATGTTTTTCTGCAGATTTTCCAAATTCTTTTTGATCGCCCTGTCGTCAAGTCCGCAAGCGCGGTAGCGCTTTACGGTTTCGGGGAATTCCATGGCGATCAGAAGTGCGGGAAATACGTCTCTTGCAAGGCTTTCGTCGCAAGGCGGGAGCGGAAAGCCTGCCGCTTCCTTTTCCGTTGCATCCTTGCAGTAATACACACCGAGGGAAAGCCACGTAAAGAGGTCTTCGTTTTGCTGTATCTCCACGGCTCCCTGCAACAGAAAATCGTAGTATTCTCCAAAGGGATCAAAGTCCGCATGGAGTTCTGCCAGGGTATCCGCAACACAAGAGATCGTTCCTTTTTTGCGCAGTGCTTCAAATGCGGGCTCCAAAGTCTCGGGGCATTCTGCAATGCCCAAGCGCCCGGCAAGTGCCTTTAATTCTAAATTCATACGTTTTATTCTGCCTTTTCAATTTTGTTTCGCCGTATTTAGGGTAGAGAGGGGAAGAAATTATACAATTTCAAAAGAAACGCTTGTAGCTCCCGCCTGCCTTTTGATCTCATAATTGGTGTGCCATCTTTTCTTTTCGTAAATGCGAACGTCACCGCCCACGCAAGAACCGGGCTTCACGCGACCCTTTACGCTGACGTAAAAATGATCGAGGAGCGAGAGTGCGCCCGTAGCGTCAACGTCCGAAAGATCGATGGTGTATTTGTTACCTTCCACCTTAAGCTTTGCATATCTGGAGTACACTGCTTGATTGGAAGCAAATCCAACGTCGCGGGAGAGCATATTTCCAAAGATCTCTCCCTGTCGGTTGAAGTATTTGACCCAATCACTCAGGTTTTCCATGTTGTTATGCGGATCAAGACGCAGGAAATTGGTCCAATGGAAGCCCATGGCGGGATTGGTCAATTCCTTGTCCCCCACAAGGGTTTTGGATTGATCCATGAGTGTGATCGGATCGATATCATACCCATCCCAATGCGCGCCCACAAAGCTTTTTTGCATAAACGTAACCCCCGAGATCACGGCGGTGGAGTCGTGCAGACGCGTCCAGTAGTTTGCCCAGTGGATAAACCCGTTCTTCCTGAGAACGCTTGCAAACGTGTCGGTCAGCTCGCGCGGTGTGTGAACGCTGCACGGAGCAACAAACGAGCGGATCTTTTTTTGAAATCCCCACGAATCGTAAATTTTAAAAAACGTGTCGATATATTCCTGCATTTCGCTTTCGGGAATATAATCAAAGGTGCTCATATCAAAGGTTCCCGTTTCTTTGTTGAATCTCGGACGGGAATACTCGGTCTCGCAGATCTGCTTGTCGTTTTCATAATATCCGTGGAGGAGCGCGTGATAGGCATATTCCACGTATTCGCTGCTTTCTGCGGCTTCAAAGCATTTCTGTGCCGTTCTCATATCAATTTCAGAGGCACGGTCCCAGTTTTTTTCATTGTACGTAACTCGTTTGACACCGCGCAGAAGATTGTCCTTGTCCCATTCTCCAATGACAAACGGAGTTAAAATCTTCATGTCGAGTGCTTTTCCAATCTCGTTGAGGATGACGTAATCCTCCGGCGCG
Source organism: Eubacteriales bacterium (assembly GCA_045588715.1). Classification (GTDB taxonomy): domain Bacteria; phylum Bacillota; class Clostridia; order Oscillospirales; family CAG-272; genus UMGS1865. The sequence continues at coordinate 6,201 of JAZNEQ010000011.1, forward strand.
TGGTCTCTCGGAAGTCCGCTTCTGGAGGGTTGTCCCGCAAAGCGCCCGTCTCTTCCGTTGTGCCAACCGTAATCATCTGCAACAATTTGCAGCGCAACGGGAACCGTTACCTTTTCCGGTCTCATAATCATAGCTGAATTCCGCCTTTCCGCTTTTTGTAGATTCAAGGTGCTATCGTTTGTATTATACTATTTCTTTATTCGCTTGTCAATGAAAATACTTGCTTTCTTTTTTTACATTTCTTGCGATTCTATCAAAAAATGCAGGTTGCAAAACTTCCTAAAATATGGTATACTGAGGTGTAGGGTAGCAAGTATAAAACGAACCTGATTTTTGCGGAAAGCTTTATGCCACCGGTTCGTCAGCGCGCTTGACAATATTTCTATATGGTCTCTGCGCGCTTCCTGCCGCTGACAAAAATCTTTCTCGCAAAAATTCTTCGACTCTGTGCCAAGTATTTTCGAGGGATTTTTTGTGCGGAGGACGATGCAAGGTGCGCACCTTGCGAGGACGACAAGCATAAAAGCACCGAAAAGACTTTCACAGAGCAGGTTCGGTTTTATACTTGCTACCCTACATTCAAAAGACACTTTTTAAAAAAGGTGCTACGCAATCCGACGTACAAATTGCGTAGCACCTCTATTTTTTTATAATGTCGATCCGCACCCTAATAAAGGGTACTTCCGATCAATCCGGATTACTGGCGTGCCACAACGATCTCATGAAGATAAGGGATCATTGCCTCTGCCATAAGAGCCATACCCGCATCGTTGAGATGGAAGCTATCGTATGCGTAATTGTTTTTGAAATTAGCATTGCGCATATCCACCCCGGAAACCTCAGGATCCCCCGAATCGATAAACTTCACACGGGCATTTTCCTTATAAACAGCATCATAAAGCGTTGCAACGGAGGACGTGAATTCAATCGCGTTGGCATTGTCCTCTCTTCCTTGGTTTCCGTTTTCCCACGCCGTCATCATCACGACCGTTGCATTGGGATACAGCTCGAGAAGCTTATCCACCACCAGTCTCCAAGCGCCAAGGAAGGTGGTGTGGTCGGTCGAATCCACCGTACCCACGGGAGCCTGTACCTTGGGACCGTAGTCGTTGCTTCCCGCCTGCAGGAGAATGATATCTACGTCCGCGGGAGCTCCCGAGGGAGTGCCGCAGTTGTAATATCTCGAGTCATCGCTGTTGTCACTGCCAAAATTGTACGTATCAAAATGATTAAAGAGGCGATCATACATCGAAACGTTCGCAATCGAAGCCCCGTTGATCAGCCTGTCGGGCTGCCAGGAAATAGTTGCACCGCCGATTCCAAGATTGGTCAAATTCCAATTGAACCGATTGCCCAGCAGGTTGATCCACTGCTTTTCGCCAATGGTGGTTTGAGAACCGTAAAACAAGCTGTCACCCATAGCAAGAACGTTAAGTCCTTGCATATCTTCCGCGATCTCCTCGGAGTCATCTTCACCGTCAGAGGAAGAACCATCGTTGTAATTGTAGTAAATGGTCGCGCCGCTTCCGTCTTTATCGGTAAGCTTTGCGTTGTTGGTACCGATCTTGATCTCGCTCCACGCGACGGCACCACCGGTATAGTTAACGGTTCTTAGCATCGTACAGCGAACAAACGCATCATTACCGATCTGCAAAACGCTCGCGGGAATCGTCACGCTCTCCAGCGCCGAGCATCTGGCAAACGCGGCTTCACCGATCGCGGTAACACTTGCGGGGATCACAACGCTCTTAAGCTCCGTATTTTTCTCAAACGCTCCCTTACCAATAATCGAGATCGAACCGTCTGTGGGAATTACAGAATCCTTACAACCAAGAAGCAGCACCCTTGATTTTGCATGGATCAGACAGTTGTTCACAGCCTTGTAAACCGCGTTTCCTTCCGCTACCGTAATAGAGGAAAGCGCCGCCATACCCGAAAACGCACCGCTTCCAAACGTTTCCAACGTCGCGGGGAACGCAAGAGAGGTGATCATCGAGCAACCTGCAAAAGCACTGTCTCCAATGGTCTTCAGCGTTTCGGGGAAAGTGATCGCTGTAAGAGCCGCACATTTTTCAAATGCGGAGATACCGATGGAAGCAAGATTTTCGGGCAGAGTTACGCTTGCAAGCTTTTTGCAGCCCGAGAAAGCTTTTTCACCCAACGTAGTCACCGTTTCGGGAATCACAACGGTTTCAAGCACCGCACATCCCTCAAAGGTAGAGGGAGCAATTGCGGTCAGCTTGGAAGAAATGGTAAGCGAGGAAAGCTTTGCACACTTATAAAATGCCCCTGCACCAAGCTCGGTAAGCTTTTCGGGGAGAACGATCGTCTTCAGCGCCGCACAACAATCAAACGCAGAGTCTCCAATCGTCAAAAGCTCTTTAGAAAGAGTAACGGCTTCCAGCTTCTTGCACCCCGAAAAAGCAAACGAACCAATAGAAACGACCTTATCGGGAATAACGATCGTTTTAAGAGCAGTGCATCCTTCAAACGCAGAAGGAGCGATCGCGGTAACCGAGCCATCCGCAGGGATCACAGAGTCCTTGCATCCTGCCAAAAGAGTTTTGGTAGCAGTCTCGATCAAGCAATTATTGACCGCGGTATACACCTCGTTTCCTTCTTCAACCGCAATAGATTTCAGCTTGGTGCACCCCACGAAAGCAGAAGTGCCAACGTTTTCTACGGTTGCGGAAATGGTAATGTTCGTAAGATCCGAGCACCCCATAAATGCGCGCTCGCCAACGCTCACAACTCCATTGGGAAGAACGTTGGGAGCATCCTCATCCTGGTCTTTGGTAAGCTTGAGCGTCTTCAGATCGCCACACTCCGCAAATGCTTCGGCACCGATGTACTTCAGCGTTGCCGGAAGCACCAAGGACTCCAGCTCCTTCGCCTCATAAAACGCACAGTCCGCAATACCGACAACGCCGTCGCGGATCTCGTCCTCAACGATCGTAGCCTTGCAATCAACGACCCAGTTTCCAATGTAATACGCGCCCGATCTTGTCACCTCGATCAATTCGGTGCATCCGGCAAAAGCATCCTTGTATATCCGTGTTACACTCTCGGGGATCTCAATATCATAAAGGGAAATGCAAGAGCCGAAAGCATCGGTTTCGATCGTAGTAACACCCTCGTTCAGCACGACCTTGCTCAAGCGCTCGCAACGGTTAAACGCTCTTTCGGGAATCACGGTAACAGAGGCGGGGATCTCAATCTCCTCAAGGGAAATGCAACCGTCAAACGCCGCTCTTCCAATTGTGGTAAGCGTAGAGGGGAGAATAATTTTTTCAACCGTTTGATGGTCACTGAAAAGATTATTTCCAAGAGCAACAACGCCCTCGGGAATCGTGTAAACGGTTCTTTCAAAATCCTTCAGCTCGGTCAAAGTAATATTGCCGTTTTCATCTGTCTTTTGGGTAAAAATATCGGCAGGATCCCCGGGATCGTTTTCCTCCTCACCCAAGGAAGAGGACTCGCCCGAACCTGTGTCAAGCGTGGATTCTGTTTCGGACGTTTCTCCTTCGTTGTTCTCCTCGCCGCAAGCAACCAAAGAGGCAAGAAGGATCAGCGCCAACAGAATTGATAAAATTCGCAGTTTCATGAAATGCTCCTTTCAAACGTTCGTGTTTTTTATTTTAGAAGAGATCAAACCAAGTGATCAATCTTTTTCATAAGCGGAGATCAGTGCTTCGTTCCCGATTGCCACAACGATCTCATCCCATGCCCCTGCATCCCCTTCGTAAGAAACAGAGGACAGTGAGGAGCAATCATAAAAGGCGCCCTCACCAATTTCAAGAAGCGTTGCGGGAAGCGTAACACTCTCAAGAGCGGTGCACTGTCCCAATGCATACTCTTCGATCTTCCTCACGCCGGATGGGATCACAAGCTCCTCTAATGCCAGGCAAGAAAAGAAAGCGTACCCGCCAACGGTGGCAAGGTTTTTCGGCAACGAAAGCGACTTCAATGCCTCGCAACGAGAGAAAGCATACGTGCCGATATGTAAAACGCTTGCAGGGATCGTAACCCTGTCAAGCTTTGTGCATCCCGCAAATACCGAGTCGCCAATTCCAACGGTTCCCTCACGCAGGGAAACGGTCGTCACCTCTTCCTTGCAATCAACCGCCCAAGTACCAACGTAAGAAACACCGTTTACCGTTTCAAGAAGCTTAACGCAATCCGAAAACGCACCAAGTCCTACTGAGGAAAGCTTCTCATGAAATGTAATGGATTCAAGTGCCTCACAGCCTTGAAACGTGCCCGATGCAATCGCGACCACGCCCTCGGGGATCGTGCAGGATACGATCTTTTTTTCTTTTACGCCCGTTAGAGTAATATTTCCTACGTCATCCTCGGTGTATTTAAAGTCCTCAAGCGTTTCGGCACTAAGAACATTCGGCTCTTCGTCTTCCTCTTGGGAAGCGGAACTGCTCTCCTCTCCGGAGCCCACCTCATCAGTCGATTGAGAGCCGCGACCCGGATCGTTTTCCGTGCAGGAAAAAAGTAAAAATGTCAAAAGAAGAGCCAACAGCATGGCAAATATCCGCATCTCCATAATTGCTCCTTTTTTCCGATCTGCAAAAATAATCACGGTTTAAAAACCAAAATAGCATCTCTAATTATAACACTGTTCGCACTCTTTTGCAAGTGTATTTTTTGCATTTTGCACAATTTCGGCGTTCTGCCCAACGTTTAACACGTCACGCCTCAAACTCATCCACCGTTTTTTTGACAATGTGAGGGCACTGATCCTCGATCAAAAAGCCAAAATCGTTCGGTGCCGCCCAGCGAACAGCGTTGGTAATGATCCTCTGCACGCAAGGATGGTAGTAGGCACGGCAGGATTCGTGTCCGGGCTGGAAGTAAAACACCTTACCGGCGCCACGGTAGAAGGTAGCCCCCGCACGCATAATATGTCCATCCTCAAACCATGCGCCAAAGATCAACTCATCGGGTTGAGGGATAAAGAAGGGCTCGCTGTAAAGCTCCTCCAACTCCAACAGAAAATGATCGGGGATCCCGGCTGCGATCTCGTGTGCGGGGAGCATATTCCATACGATCTCCTTCTGATCTCTTCCCCATGAAAGATTCCCGTTGGTTCCAAGGATGGCCGCAAAGGGCTTGGATTTGTGCGCGGAATGCAGCGGAACAAATCCCATTTTTCCCGTAAACACCCGTGCCCTAATCTTTTCCACCAGCGCATCGCTCACCTCTCTGTGTGCCATATGCCCCCACCAAAGAAGAACGTCGGTGGTCTCCAAGATCTCATCTGGAAGCCCCTGGTCGGGGTCATCCAGGCAGGCTGTACGAACGTTCATGTCCTCGTTGACGTCCAAAAAGCTCTTGATCGCGGCGTGGATCCCGTCGGGGTAAAGTGCCTTGACTGCCTCCTCGGTCTTCTCATGCCGAAACTCATTCCAAATCGTTACGTTGATTTTTTTCATTGCGATTCCTCCCATGCAGTTGTTTTCGTATTAGAGTTATGAGTTATTTTAATTCAACAACGGTCACGCCGCCATCGCCCTCGCCGTAAGTGCCAAGACGAAAGCTCGCTACACGTCTGTCGTTTTTCAAATGCTTCCAAAGAGCGTTCTTCAAGGCACCCGTTCCCTTACCGTGGATCAAGCGCACACGGCTGAAATTGGCAAGCACCGCTGCATCAAGGTATTTATCGACCTCAAGCCAGCCCTCGTCGCCGAGCAGCCCGCGCAGATCGATCTCATCCCTAAAATCTCTGTTGACCTTGGCGTGAAATTCCGAGGCAGGTTTTTTCTTGTTGCCGCTGATCACCTGTGTTTTTTCTTCGATCAGTTGAAGATTGGAAAGCTTGGTGCGCGTTTTAAGGATCCCCGCTTGGACCAGTACACTTCCCGATTTGTCGGGCGTTTCCAAAAGAACGCCTTCCTTATCGATATTGACGATATATACACGGTCTCCACACTTAAGGTCCCTTGGGAGCACGTATTTTTCATCGGTCTTTTCCTCTACGGGATTTACCGCATCATCACTTTCCCTAATCGTCTTCCGGACGGCACGGCGCGCATTTTCAAGCTCCTCTGCAAGCCTTCCCGCCTCCTCGGCGCGTTTTGCCTTTTCAAGCTGGGCAAATACAAATTCACTCGAAAGCCTTGCGCTGTCAAGCATTTCCTTCGCTTTTTTCTTGTCTTGGGCGATCTGCCGTTCCGTTTCAAAAAATCGGCTTTTGATCTCCTTTTCAGCGTCAGCTCGCATCCGCTCATATTGCGCCTTTAATTCCAACGCCTCCGAACGGGCGCGTTCTGCCTCGATACGCGTCGTCTCCAGCTGTTCGATCACCTCTTCAAAGCGCGTGTGGTCGCTGTTGAGGTAGGAACGCGCACGGTCGATCACCCTTTCTGCAAGCCCCAATTTCTTTGAAATCGCAAACGCGTTGGATTTTCCGGGCGTTCCGATGATCAAGCGGTAAGTGGGCTTGAGGGTAGAAACGTCAAACTCGCAAGAAGCATTCTGCACCCCCGGCGTATCCAAAGCAAACGTTTTCAGTTCTGTATAGTGCGTGGTAGCAAGACAAACCGCGCCTGCCGCGCGCATCTCCTCGATCACCGCAATCGCCAAAGCGGCTCCTTCTACGGGATCGGTTCCGGCGCCCAACTCATCAAACAAGCAAAGAGACGCGGCATCGACCTCGTCAAGGATTCGCACAATGTTGACCATGTGAGAGGAAAAGGTAGAAAGCGATTGCTCAATGCTCTGTTCATCACCGATATCTGCCAGGATCTTGTTAAAAATGCAGATCTCGGATTCCGCGTCCGCAGGGATATGAAGTCCTGCCTGGGTCATCAACGCAAACAGCCCTACGGTTTTCAAGGTTACAGTCTTTCCGCCGGTGTTGGGTCCCGTGATGATCAGCGTATCGTACTCCTCGCCAACGTAAATATCCGTAGGAACCACGCGATCTGTTGGGATCAAGGGATGTCTTGCGCGCTTCAAAGCAACGTTCCTACGTCCCGAGATCCTTGGCTCCACCGCTCTCATTTTCGCCGACAGCTCGGCGCAGGAAAAGTGAAAGGCAAGCTGCGTGATATTGTAGTAGTTCAGACGCAGGGATTCAGACGCCGCGCTCACCTCTGCCGAAAGCTCAAAAAGGATCCTTTCTATTTCGTGCTCCTCTTTTGACTGGAGCATACGAAGCTCATTATTTGCGTCCACCACAGCCATAGGCTCAACGAAAATAGTAGCCCCCGAGGCGGAGGTGTCATGGATCAGACCCTTAAGCTCGTTTTTGCATTCCGCTTTTACGGGAAGCACGTATCTCCCACCGCGCAGAGTAACGATATTTTCTTGCAGGATCCTTGCATAAGATCCACTGATATAATGCTGCAGCGTTTCCTTGATACGGTTATTCGTATCCCGTATCTTGCGTCGGATCTCAGCAAGCTCACGGCTCGCCTCATCCGCGATCATATCCTCCGAAAGGATCGAACGAACGATTCTTTCTTCAAGGTGCTTGTTGGGAAGCAGGCGGTAAAAGAGCTCGTCAAGCGAGGTGTCAAACGGCTTGTTGACCTTTCCGTATTCCGATACGGCGCGTGTCGCACGAAGCAACCGTCCAACCTCCAAAAGCTCTCTTGTCGAAAGCATCGCGCCCTTTACGGCACGCTCGCAGGCTTCCCCCACGTCCGTGGCATTGCCAAAGGCGGGCATTCCCTTCACGTCACAAAGGCGTTTGGCGTCACTGGTTCTCCTCTGGCGGCGAAGCACCTCGGTAATATCTCCCGACGGGCTCAACCGCAAGGAAAGCGCGCGTGCCCCCTCGGTAGGCGCACAGTCGGCAAGAAGCGTGCGTATTTTATCAAATTCAAGCGTTTCAAGCGTTTTTTCACTAAAATTCACAGAAATACTTCATTCCTTTCTCGCACAAGGCTGCTATGAAAGCGCCAAGATGCTGTGATAGTATTCCAACGTTTTAAATCCTCTTCCAAGATGCGACAGAATATAGGTTTCTGCCACACGAGCAAATGACGCCAGCTCCTCTCCATCCGAAAAAGCAAAGGAAAACAAGCGTTCCGCCGGGGAATGTACACAATATCTCATTGCTGCTGTCACAGATGGCGTCAGAGGACATAAAAGCTCCTCTCCGCGAGACTCCTCGTCCTGTGTGAGCGCTCCGCCGTGGCGCAAGCAATCCTCGCACAAAAGGGATCCGTTCATCACGTGCAAATAATAACCGCGCGCCTCCCCCTTGCCGCACCGCTCACAAGCATCAAGAGCAGGAAAATATCCGGAGATCGCCGCCACGCGCCATTCAAAAGCGCCTTTAATAAGCTGGAGCGGATATTTTCCTCCTGCCGAAATGGCATAAAAAGAATTCAGGATCAACCGCAAAAGCTCCCCTGCCTCTTCTCCCTCATCCGAAAGCTCGCAGGCAAGATCGCACAAATAATAAGCAAGCGCTACGTTTTCAAGGCTTTTTCCAATTCCGTGAAAGCTTTTTAAAACCGAACCGCCTCTTAAAATATTGGTATTTCCCTTACGGTAATACTCAAAATTGCAATAAGTAAAAGGTTGGCTGATGGCAAGCTGCTCTCCCCTCAAAGAACGGCTCCCCTTGGAAAGCAGGGTGATCCGTCCCTCTTTGGCAGTCAGGATCGACAAATACCGATCGTTTGCACCATAATCGCTCGTATGAACCACGACCCCGTCAATACTGCTGTACTGCACCCGTCATCCTCCTTTTTCATCATTCCTCCGTGTATCCGAAATCAAGAATCCCGCGTTGACTTTCACGCCAATTTTCCTTAATTTTCACCCAGAGATTCAAATAGACCTGCGTATCCAGCAGTCTTTCGATATCCTCGCGCGCATAGCTTCCGATCCGCTTCAGCGTCTCTCCGTTTTTGCCGACCAGAATCCCCTTGTGAGATGCCTTTTCGCAAAAGATCTCGGCGCGAATGCGCACAAGGGTCTCTTCCTCTCGATATTCCTCGATCACAACGGCAACCCCGTGCGGGATCTCCTTATCCAACGTGCGCAGGATCTTCTCACGAATGATCTCCGCCACCATTTGTCTTTGGGGCTGATCCGTGATCATATCCTCCTCGTAAAACCAATCCGCCTCACGCAAAAGCTTTGCGCATTCATCAAGCAGCTCGTCCACCGCGCGTCCGCGCTTTGCGCTGATCGGCACGACCGCCTCAAAGTCAAATAGCGCGGCATACGCTACGATCGTTTCGGCAATTTTTTCTCTGCGGTAAAGGTCCACCTTATTCAGCGCCAAAATTGCAGGCGTCCCACTTTGACGAAGGTAGGTCACGATCTTTTCCTCAACCTCACCGGGAGCAAATCCTGCATCGGCAACCAGGATCACCGCATCACTCTCCTGCATCGTGGTATTGGCAACCTTGACCATAAAATCTCCAAGGCTGTTCTGGGGCTTGAAAATACCCGGAGTATCCAAAAAGACGAACTGATCCTCTCCGCGCGTTTCGATCCCCGCAATGCGATTTCTTGTAGTTTGCGGCTTGGAGGAAACGATAGCGATCTTCTCCCCGAGTATGCTGTTAAGCAGCGTTGATTTTCCAACGTTCGGGCGTCCGACGATGGAAATAAAGCCTGTCCTTTTCATTAGCTGTTTGTATCCTTTTCTTGATCTTTTGTTTATTCACCGAAAAAAGCATCCGCATCCGCATGCTTGGAAAGAAGATCCAGGCGCGTATGGGTCACGCGATCATAAACACTTAAATAGGCAAGCTTTGCCCCCGCAATCGCATCCTTTCCGGGTGCAGACCCTGCGGCATCGGGAGAGAGGACCTTGACAGCATCCAAATGGTAACGCCCCTCCACCGTGATGTAATAGTATACCTCGACGGTAACGCCGTCGATTTTTCTTTCTTCTCTTTCCCCGCAATATTTTTCAAGCTCGTCATCAGTCACCGTCGCAGGCCGCCCCGCCAGTTCCTTCAACTGTGTAAGCGTCATTTGCGGGCGCGTATCCGCAGGATCGTGATCCTGCACCAAAAAATACACGGTAGGAATGCCTAAAAGAACCGCGACCGTAATCAAAAAAGCGATCAGCTTAACGTTGCGTGTCCAAAAGGTTTCGGTCTTGGCGCCGTTTTTTTCAAAACACTTCATACGTCCCGGTCCTCTTCGGCAACGGAAAGCCCCAGCATCTCCATGATCTCTCGTTGACGCATGCGCATATCCGCCTCATCCAGCTTGCCTGTTTCATGGTCATAGCCAAGCAAATGAAGCATGGAGTGCACGGTCAAAAACGCCACCTCACGCTCAAAGCTGTGTCCGTAGGTCTGTGCTTGGAGCTTTGCCTGCTCCAGAGAAAGCACGATATCCCCAAGCATCCCCCTCATTTCATCAATGGGCGGCTCCTCACTCGTTCCGTCGTAGTCAAACAGGGGAAAGGAAAGCACGTCGGTCGGGCGGTCCACGCCCCTGAATTTTTTGTTCAGCTCATGAATGCCTTCATTGTCTGTAAACGTCACCGAAAGCTCGGTAGGGTTGTTGTACTGTTCAAAATCAAGCGATGCCTCGATCGCATCGCGCACAAGCATCTTAAGACGGTAGGTAAGCTCAACCTTCTCCTGAGAATTTTCAAAATAGATCTTAAGCTTCAGCTTTCTTTTCATGGCCCTCTCCTTTAGTGATTTTTATCCTTGGCAACAGCAGTATGCGTCACAGCAAAGCGCTGTGCCTGTGATTGCTTCTTTTCATTCTCGCGCCGCACCTGATCGCGGTCGTATTTTTCATAAGCCTCTATGATCTTTTGTACAAGTCGGTGGCGGACCACGTCGCGCTCCGTAAAATAGTGGATACCGATATCCTCAATTCCCGAAAGAATTTTAACGGCGGCTCCCAACCCGCTTTTTTGTCCGCGGGGAAGATCTGTCTGTGTCAGGTCTCCCGTCACCACCGCCTTGGAGTTAAATCCAAGACGCGTCAAAAACATTTTCATCTGCTCGGGGGTCGCATTTTGCGCCTCGTCCAAAATGATAAAGGAATCGTCCAACGTCCTTCCGCGCATATACGCCAAGGGCGCTATCTCAATGGTTCCCTTTTCTATCAGCTTTTGATATACGTCGGCTCCCAGCATTTCGTGAAGCGCGTCGTACAAAGGGCGCAGATAAGGATCGATCTTGCTCTGCAGATCTCCGGGCAAAAAACCGAGCTTTTCCCCCGCCTCGATCGCAGGACGGGTCAGAATGATCCTTGTCACCTGTTTCTCTCTGAGCGCCTTGACCGCCATGGCAACGGCAAGAAATGTCTTTCCTGTTCCGGCGGGACCAACACCGAAAACGATGGTGTTCTTACGTATGGAATCCACGTAATGTCTCTGACCTACCGTTTTTGCCTTTATGGGCTTGCCTTGTGAGGTTATACAGATGCATCCCTCCTGAAGTACAGCAAGCTCGCTCTGCTTACCGTCGCGCACCATGTCTATTACATAGATGACC
>JAZNEQ010000012.1:0-7171 GCA_045588715.1 Eubacteriales bacterium
AAATGATGTTACGCCTAACGGTGTAATGGGCAAACATCACATCACTTTGCGCCTGCGGCGCAATACATCACTGTGCGTAAGCACAACATCATTATGAGCGAAGCGAGTAACATCACTTCTTTACCACCCGAAAACAAAAGATGGCATAGCACACTATACCTTGCAGGGCAAGGTCGTGCGCAAAAGATTAATAAAAAACTGCTTTACGGTAGGCACCCAAACGGGTGCCTTTTTGCTATGGCGGAGAGAGAGCCACGGGCGAACACTGCCTTGCCATGCAAGGCAAGGGTTCGCATTCGCCGCCCGAAGATCGGGGAGCTTGCTCACCAGGCGCAGGGCGCGCGAATCTTCGCCGCAGGCGAATACCCCTCTCGTTTTCATCATTTTCAAAGGGGCTGATTCAAACAGAAACAGAAGCCGCGTTCGCGACACTGTAGGCGTACAAAGGTACGGTAAGTGTCGTGAACGCGGCTTTTTCATCAAATGAAATGATTAAAAAACAGGGCTGTCGAAAATGCAAAGATCAAAGCATTTGCGGCAGCTCTGTTTCTATGTTTTTTTGTTTGCAAAACAAGCAAGAAATGTTAAAAAAATGAGCAAAAGGAAGCAAATACAAAGAAGAAAAAAAGCGGTATAATGAGATTGGATATTAAGGTTTTGAAGGATCGCTTTGACGGTGCGCATGCGGAGAATGGTTGCGCACGGATTTGTAGGCGCGGGAGAACGCATGCACCGACGAGTATCCTAAGAGTTCCGAAACCTCCGTCACCGACTTTTCGGACAGTAATTTGTCTGCGACATCCATACGGATCGAGGCAAAAAAGGATTTGAGGGTCTGTCCCATTTTTTGCGAAAACAGATGCGAAAGATAGGAGTAGCTGTATCCGGTATCCTCCGATAGGTGGCTGAGCGCGTTGATCTGGTACACGTTATTTTTGAGATAGCTGGTCACGTAATATAAAAGACTTTCCTTGGTGGAGATGTTCCCGTATCCGCCGCTTTCCTTGTTCAGAAAACCGCCGAGAACGGTGGAGATGATGTAGTTGATCGTGTTTGCGGCGACCGCCCGTGTGACCTCGTTTTGATCTTCGGTATACAGAGCGCCGAGCGTGGTATGAAAAGCCTTTTGCAGATCGGCACAACCGCTTAAAACAGACCGATCGGGGGCGATGCGCGCCCGCGCCTCCTCAAGAACAGACGAAAGAGGGTTGGCGGGAGGGAGCGTAAAGCCGATGCAGTAAAACCGTAGCGATGAGGACGTTGAGGGAATGATCTGATGGATATCCTCGTCAAAGCATAGATGCACCTGTCCGCTTTTAATGGGTTGGCTGTGACCGTTGTGAAGGATCACCCCTTCACCGCCGTAAACGAAGGTGATCTCATGACACCATTGCTTGTGCCGGTTTAAGGAATCGTTTGAGGTTTTGCAATGCACGTCGGCAAATTGAAACAGCCTGATCTTGTTTTCTGATTCAAGCTCCATAATGTCCATGGATTTAAAAACGGCGTAGTAGTATTGCTGTTCTCTTGGAGACATGGTGTTTCTCATATCGGGATCCTCGCTTTGAAATTTAACATCTCTTGTTATCACTATAGCACACTTCCCAAAAAAAATCAAGAAGCAAAAAGAAGATTTTGTTTTTTACGATCCAAAAGGTGCGAAAGAAAGCAACGTATACGCACAAAAGATCGGGAACGGGACTCTTTTTGAATGCACCGAAAAAGCGAACGCCGCAAAACGAAAGGGTGCCAAAAAATTCGGTTACAGCGATCAATAGCATCGTCTGTCATATAAAAAACGTCAAAGGAGAAAAGAAAATGTTAGTCAATTTACAAACCATCCTGAAAAACGCAGACGAAGAGGGATATGCAATTCCCGCGTTTAACGTTTACAACATGGAGACCGTAATGGGGATCATACAGGCGGCAGAGGAGCTACGCGCCCCGGTGATCTTGCAGTTTTATTCCCGTCTTGCTTCTACGGGCTTTGCAGATTATCTGGCACCGGTCATTCTTCGTGCGGCAGAAAAGGCAAGTGTTCCCGTTTGCATGCATCTGGATCACGGTGCGGGCTACGAGCCGGCTGCGATCGCCCTGAAAAACGGTGCTACCGGTATTATGGTGGATTTTTCCGCTCTTTCTTTGGAAGAAAACATTGAAAAAACAGCGGCTGCCGTGAAGATCCTCTCGGCTATGAATATCGGCGTTGAGGGTGAGATCGGTCACATCGGCTCGGCGGCAGACGGCGTTCCCACCGACTATACCACGGTGGAGGAAGCGAAAAAGTACGTAGACGGCACAGGTGTCGCGGCTCTTGCCGTCGCGGTTGGAACTGCGCACGGAAGATACAAGCAGGCGCCGGTTCTTGCCATTGACAGGATCAAGGAGATCAAGGAAGCGATCGGCACCCCGCTGGTTCTCCACGGTGGCAGCGGTGTTCCCGACGATCAGATCAAGCTTGCCGTAAAGAACGGTATTCGTAAGATCAATTTCGGTACAGACGTTTGCTTCTCTTTCCTCGACTCCGTTTTTGAGGTGGACCGCAAGACGTATGCGATCGATCTCTTTATGAAGGAGCCTATTGCATCGGTAAAACGCTTTGCCGAATCTAAGATCACTCTTCTCGGAGCAAACGGAAGAGCATGAAAAGGGTAGTTGGTCTTGGAGCAAACGTGTTGGATACGCTGATCCGATGCAAGCAGTTTCCAACAGAGGATAAAAAAACGCGTGCGGAAGAGATCGTGCGCGTGGGTGGCGGTCCTGTAGGCAACGCATTGGTGGTGATGAGCCGCCTTGGAGTGAAGACGGAGGTCATCGGTGCTTTTGCGGATGATACGGAGGGAAAGCAGATCCTTTCCGAATTGCGCACCTTTGGCATTTCGACCGATCATGCAACGCTTCTGCCGGGGACAAGCGCTTTTGTTTCTTACATCTTGATCTCGGAGGAAACGCACAGTCGTACCTGCCTTTATGACAGAGGAAGCGTTCCCGATGATCCTACGACGCTGGATCTTTCGCCAATCGATTCCGCGGAGGTTCTTCATCTTGACGGAAATTACGTCAAAAGTGCGATACGGGCAGCCAAATACGCAAAGGAAAAGGGCGTTAAGGTCAGTCTTGACGCCGGCGGTGTTTACGAGGGGATCCATGAGCTTCTTCCCTTGGTAGATATTTTGGTTCCCTCGGCAGAGTTTGCCATGGCGGTGACGCAAGCCCCCAACGCGCGTGCGGCGACCGAAAAGCTGGCACAGCTCTATTCTCCCGAGCTTCTTGTCGTTACCGACGGTGCCGACGGAGGATATTACCGGGACGGAAGCGAGGTCCTTCATTACGACAGCGTTCGCGTGGATGCGATCGACACGAACGGAGCAGGGGATACCTTTCACGGTGCATTTGTCGCCGCATATCTTGATGGAATGGGCGTTGCCGATGCATGTCACTTTGCAAGTGCGGTCGCGGCATACAAGTGTCAGCATATCGGTGCGCGCAGCTATCCTCTGGACATGGAGATCGCAAAAAAATTAGCGAGGTAAAAATCGGTTATGGTAATCAAAAACGGAAAAATCATTACACCAACGCAAATTTTGGACGGATATGACCTTCTGATAGAAAACGGGATCATCAAAGAGATCGGCACGTCCCTTTGCGACGGTACGGTCCTCGATGCCCACGGCGCATACGTGACTCCGGGATTTGTCGATATCCATACGCACGGCGGATACGGCGCGGATTTTATGGATTCTACTGCCGAAGCGTTTGAGACTGCACTGCAATTTTATCTTGACAACGGCACGACCACGGTGGTTGCCACCTCCTGCACCGCCCCCAGAGAGAGCATTGTCAGCTTTTTGGATTTTACCAAAGGCTATCTTGCTTCAAACCCCGCAAAGGCAAGGATCGTGGCGGGTGTCCATCTTGAGGGACCTTATCTTTCCGTAAGGAACCGTGGGGCACAAAAGGAGGAGGAGCTTGCCGTTCCCGATACCGACGATTATTCCTACATGCTGCAATATCCCGGCTTGATCAAAACGGTGACCATCTCTCCCGAGCTTCCGGGTGCCGAGATAATGACCAAACGCTTGTGCGACGTTGGAATTACCGTTTCGGGCGGGCACGACGACGGCATCTATCCCGAATTCATTCCTGCGATCGATGCGGGACTTTCGCATCTGACCCATCATTTCTGTGCTATGAGTGAGCTTCGCTTTAAGGACGGGATCCGAAACGTGGGTCTTCGCGAATATGCACTGAACGACGATCGGTTGACTGTGGAACTGATCGCGGACAACCGCCATATTCCGTCTGAGCTTGCAAAAATGATCATTCGCGCAAAGGGCGCCGACAGAGTTGCCGTGGTTTCGGATTCGTTGCGCTGTGCGGGATTTTTAAAGGATGACAAGCTGTATAAGCTGGGTGCCGACGAAAACGCACAGCTGGTCAAGATCGGTGACGGAGTTGCAGTTACCGCAGACGGCACAAGGTTTGCGGGAAGCATCACCCCTGTGCGGCAAATGGTGAAGAATCTCATCGATGCGGGTATTGACATGGTGGACGCGGTAAAGATCGGAACGCTGACTCCTGCCCGGATCATTGGAGAGGATGCGACGGTTGGAAGCATTGAGGTTGGAAAAAGGGCAAACCTTGCCATTTTGGATCAGGATTGGAAGCTTGCAGAGCTCTTGATCGACGGTGTTTCCCAAAAGAAATAAAGGTGCAAGGTATTTCAAGTACGAATATAAAAACGGAGGTATTTTATGAAAAAGATCGGATTTATCGATTATTATCTGAGCGAATGGCATGCCAATAACTATCCGGCGTGGATTCGGGAATGCTGTGAGAAAAACGGTCTCGAGTACGAGATCGCCTACGCGTGGGGAGAAGAGGAAGTCTCTTTGCGGGATGGCAAGACCAACACGCAGTGGTGCCAAGAGAACGGAGTCACGATGTGCTCTACGATCGAGGAATGCTGTGAGAAGAGTGACGTTTTGCTGATCCTGGCACCCTCCACTCCCGAAAAGCATCTTCCTTACGCAAAAATTGCGCTTTCTTACGGGAAACCTACGTATATTGACAAGACCTTTGCCCCGAATCTTGCCGAGGCTAAGGAGATCCTTTCCATTGCGGCGAAATACGGCACGCCCGTATTCAGCACCTCCGCTCTGCGTTACGCAGACGAATTGAAGGAGTTTGCGGGGGCACGTGCGTTGATCACTACGGGTGGCGGACGCGCTGCCGAGGAGTACATCGTTCACCAGCTTGAAATGATCGTAAAAACAATGGGATGCGGTGCAACCTCCGTTTGCGCGACGGCACAGGGAGACCAGCGTATTTACCGCGTACTGTTTGGTGACGGCAGAGCCGCAACCGCGATCTACGCGCCCGCTCTTTCGTTTACGCTCTGTGGGGAGATGGAAAACGGAGCCTCCGTTTCCAAGAGCGTAAGTTCCGAGTTCTTTAAGACACTGATGGAAAAGATCCTGTATTTTTACGAGGGTGAAAAGCCCGATTTTTCACAGGAGGAAACGCTGGAGGTCATGCGTCTGCGCGAAGCGCTTTTAACCGTTGCGGAGAAATCTCAAAATACCGTCATCTCTCTGTAATTTAAGGGCAAACAAAATTTTGAAATCAATGCCGCATTTTGTTGCGGCGGAAGGGAAAGGTGAAACAATGACAACAAAGGCAAACAATATTACGTTTAAAACGGTTCCCAACGAGTGGGACGTGTATTTCGATATGGCGCTTGTCATGCTGGATGAGATCATGAAAAACAATGCGGCAGGCAAAAAGACCGTTATGATCGTTCCGGTCGGACCTACCAATCAGTATCCGATCCTTGCCAAAATGGTAAATCAATTGCGCGTATCTCTTCGTGACGTTTGGTTTTTTAATATGGACGAGTATCTGATCACGCCCGATACCTGCATTGACCCGAGCGATAAAATGAGCTTTCACAAGCGCATGCAGGACGAGTTTTATTCTCTTGTCGACGAGGAGCTTATCATGCCGCGTGAGCAGCGCAATTTCCCCGAGCCCGGAAAGGAGGCGCAATATGACGAGCTGATCGAAAAGCTCGGCGGCGTGGATCTCTGCCTTGGCGGACTTGGCATCAACGGACATATTGCCTTTAACGAGCCCGCGGAGGAGGGAGACCCCATCACGGCAGAGGAATATGCCGCGCTTGGAACCAGAGTTTTGCCCATCTCGCGCGAAACGCAAACGATCAACGCCTACGGATATCAGCGCGGCGATCTTCGCGGAATGCCCAAGTGGTGTATCACCGTTGGTATGAAGCAGATCTTAAATGCGAAGAAGATCTACATCGCCTTAAACCGTGATTGGCAGCACGGGATCGTAAAGCACGTGCTGGGAGATGCTCCCACACCCAAGATCCCCGCAACGCTTCTTCAGCTTCACAAAAACACGGTGATTTGCGCATACGAAGCGCTGGCAAACGGCTTGTTTTGATAGATCATAATAAATATTACACACATAAAAACGAAAAAGAGAGGATCAAGTTATGAAAAAGAAGGTTGGAATTATTGGTTACGGATGGGTGGCAGGCGCAAATCACCGCGCTTCCTACGCGCTTTCAAAGGACGTTGAGATCGTTGCGGTATGCGACGTCAGAGAAGCTGCAAGAAAAAAGGCACAGGAGGATTTCGGACTTGCCGACGATCGCCTTTTTGAGGATTATCGCGCACTGATCGACAGCGGTCTTTGTGAGATGGTGGATATCTGTACCCCCAACAGCCTCCACTGCGAGCAGGCAAAATACGCGCTCAACGCAGGTCTTGCGGTCAGCATGGAGAAGCCCGCGGGCGTGAACAGCCGCGAGGTCGAGGAGGTGCGTCTCTTGGCAGAGGAAAAGGGACTTCCCGTATTTATCTGCTTTACGTGGCGCCACATGCCCACCACAAGATTTTTGAAGGACGTGATCGACTCGGGTGCTGTAGGTAAGGTCTACCACTGCTACATCAAGTGCATTAAGGAGAGCGGACTCTGGGAGGGCAGACGTCTGGAGTGGCGTTTCCGCGAGGATCTTGCGGGAACGGGCGTTCTCTGCGACCTCGGCTCTCACATGATCGACTTCCTGAGCTGGATGAACGAGAAGATCGTTGGCGTTTCTGCAAACAGAGGCGTATTCATCAAGGAGAGACAGAAGGTTGATTCC
>JAZNEQ010000013.1:0-2587 GCA_045588715.1 Eubacteriales bacterium
GCTTTGTACTTCTCTCTTGTTGTTCAATTTTCAAGGATCATCTCTGCCGTTTTTACGACAGCCCGATTATTATACCACTTCCGGAAGGCTTTGTCAATACCTTTTTGAAAAGTTTTTTGATTTTTTTCGCTTTTCTTTCGGTTTTTTCTTTCGCCTCTCTCGCGATTTGCTGCCTCTCGGGTCGACAGCTTGCATATTATACCATTTCCTTTCCCTTTTGTCAATAGGTTTTTTTGTGTTTTTTTGACTTTTTTTACATTTCGTCATATTCGTACATAGATATACGACATTATCTATGACTTTCTTGTCCAATACCACAAAACACACAAAAAAAGTGCACAATGCAAAAATGCGTGTGTATTCCGCATCTTTACACTGTGCGCCTTTATATTATATAAATGTAGAAACCGATCAAACGTCGCGTCTGCCTTCCAAGGCACGGAAAAGTGTGATCTCGTCCGCATACTCAAGGTCGGCACCCACGGGAACACCGTACGCCAATCGCGTGACTCTGACCCCGAACGGACGAAGCAGCTTGGATAAGTACATCGCGGTCGCCTCCCCCTCAACCGTGGGGTTGGTCGCAACGATAACCTCCTCCACCTCCCCTTCGGCAACGCGCGAAAGCAGCTCCTTGATTTTAAGCTGCTCGGGGGAGATACCGTTCATGGGAGAGATCAAGCCGTGCAAAACGTGATACACACCGCGGAACTCGCGTACCTTTTCCATGGCAAGCACTGCTTTGGCATCGGAAACAACGCAAATGAGTGAGGTGTCACGCTCCTCATCCGCGCAGATCGGGCAGATCTCCCGATCGGTCAGATTTTGGCAAATGGGACACAAATGGATCGACGCCTTTGCATCAACGATCGCATCCGCAAACGCACGCACGTCCTCCTCTTCCATAGAGAGGACAGAGAATGCCATTCGCATCGCGCTTTTTTTACCAACTCCCTCAAGGCGGGCAAACTTTTCGGCAAGAAGCCGAAGAGACTCAATATATTCTGCCATAGAATCAGAACAAGCCCGGCATATTCATAGCACCGGTAATTTTGTTCAGCTCCTCGTTGTTGGTTTCTTCGACGCGCTTGATCGCCTCGTTTACCGCCGCAACGAGAATATCGGACAGCGTTTCGATATCATCGGGATCTACGATCTCGGGTTGAAGATCAATTGCAAGGATCTCGCGCTTGCCGTTGATCTTTACGTTTACCACGCCACCGCCGGCAGAAACGTCGTATTCGCGTGCGTCAAGCTCTGCCTGCTTTGCCGCCATGTCCTCCTGCATCTTTTGTGCCTGGCGGATCATTGCTTGCATATTTTGGGGGCCGCCGCCCATACCCTTCGGAATATTTGCTCTCATAATTTAAAGTCTCCTTTTAATATTCATTTTGTATTTTTAAAATCAAATATCCTCTGCCGCTTCTATGATCTCGTCGATCACAGAGCGATCTTCGGCTTTGCCAGCCGTTTCAAAAATCAGTGCGCGGTCGCCCACCTCGCGTCTGAGGACAGCCGACACCGCGGCGCGCAAACGGTCTCTCGCCTCGTCCTGCTCCATCATCCGCATGGCAAAATCATTGTCAAAGCGAACGATGACCCGCTCATCCTCCGTAGTAAAGGCACGGGAGGCTTTTACAAAGCTTGCCGCCATGGGGGCACTTCGACTGACGCGCTCGACAACCTCCATCCAATTGCGGATGGGACGAAGGATCCGTTTTCCTTCATTGCTCGAAGGCGCACTCGCCCTTGTCGGTGTTTTTTCCAAAGCAGGTGCTTGTTCCTCACCCGCCACAGGGGTGGGAGGAACCGCCGTCTGCTTTTGGGGTGCCGCTGTGGGGCGTCCCGTGATCATTTGCTCCTCCAGGCAGGCAATGCGGGATAGCATCGCCTCGGGAGAGGCATCCAAGGAAGCGTCGCACAGGCGAACAAGCGTCATTTCCGCAACGATCCGCTTTACCGAATTTGCCTTTTGCATCGCAAAAAGCGCATCCTCCAACAGTTTACAATGGTACAACAGCGTTTCCTTGCGGAATTTATCGGTGACCGCACGCAGCTCCTCTGTCTCGTGATCGGTCAAATCCAGATACTCGGATGCTTTTTTCGTTGTTTTTAAGATCAGCATGTCGCGCCAAAGTGAGATGAGATCCTGCCAGAAAACCAAAATGTCCTTGGAGGACCTTACGACCTCGTCGATCTCTGCAAAAAGCGCATCGTAGTTTTTGTCGGCAACCGCATTGACGGTCTCCAGCATGGCGCCTCGCCCCGTAAGGCCGACCGATTCCTCGACGCGGCGCGCATCCACCTTACGTTCAACGCCCGCGCAAAGCTCCAAAAGACTGATCGCATCGCGCATGCCGCCCTGCGCAAGCTTTGCAAGCATGCGCGCGGCATCCGCCTCCAGCTCGATCCCCTCTTCCCTTGCAATGAAAGAAAGGCGGTCTACCAGCGCATCGGTTGAGATGCGGCGGAAATCAAAGCGCTGACAGCGCGAAATGATCGTGGCGGGAAGCTTTTGCAGCTCGGTTGTCGCCAAAATAAAGATGACGTGCTCGGGTGGCTCCTCCAACGTTTTAAGCAACGCGTT
>JAZNEQ010000014.1:0-3358 GCA_045588715.1 Eubacteriales bacterium
GCCGTAAGTACCTGCTGTATCCAGAACGGTATCGGCAACAGCATCCTTGGTTCTGCCCGCCGCGATTCTCTTGTTAAGCTCCTCAAGATAGAGATCGTCGTCGATCGGAAGGGTAACTTCCTTACCAAGCCAAGCGGAAAGCATCATGGAGTCCATCAGCTGCACACCGTTGATCCCCTCAACGCCCTTTACGAACAGGGGTTCAAGACCAAGGATCGCATTTGCAAAGTTGTTCATAATACCAACGTGAGCTTCGTGCTTGCCGTCGGTCTCAACCTCAATACCGCGTTCCAATTCAGGTGCGCTAAAGCCCTTTGCCGTTTTGCAGTGCTCACGCTCGTCTACCAAAAGCTTATCAAAGGTCAATTTACCGTCTTCGCAAACAAGACGGCCGCGCGTACCGGTGATCTCAAAGCGGTTGGTGCCGGGCCAATCCGCGGTGGTGGTTACAAACACACCTGTGGCTCCGTTGGGGAATTCCATGTAAGCACTGACGTCGTCCTCAACCTCGATATCATGCCACTTTCCGAAATGACAGTGTGCATGCATCTTCACAGGCATCATACCGGTAACCCACTGTAAAAGGTCAAGCTGGTGAGGGCACTGATTGAAGAGAACACCGCCGCCCTCTCCCTTCCAGGTCGCTCTCCAGTCACCGGAATCGTAGTAGTCCTGTGTATGGTACCAGTTGGTAATGATCCAGTTGACACGCTTGATCTCACCCAATTCGCCGTTTTGAACCATCTCGCGCATTTTACGGTAGACACAGTTGGCTCTCTGGTTAAACATCATACCGAAAAGCTTATCCGACTTTTCGGCAACCGCATTCATTTCCTTGACCTGCTTGGTATAAACACCTGCAGGCTTTTCGCTGATGGCATTCACGCCTGCATTGAGAGCATCGATGACCATCGGGGGATGGAAGTAGTGAGGAACCGCAACGATGACAACATCAATAAGACCACTGGAAAGCATTTCCTTGTAGTCGGAGAAGGTGGCAACGTTTTCTGCACCCTCAAGCGCCTTGATCGCTTCGATCTTGGCAGGCTTAAGATCGCAAATTGCAGAAAGAACACCGTTTGTAACCTTGCCGGCGAGCAAATTTTTGGCGTGGCCCGAACCCATATTACCTACACCGATGATACCAAATCTTACTTTTTCCATTTTCGTTTACCTCGTTTTTTGAGTTGGTTGTATTTTAAAGAACGATAGAGCGATCAGCCTCTGCCGTCAACGACCGGGTGTCCAATCTCGGAAAGGATCGCCTTGAGTGCGTTTACTGCATAATCAAACGCCTCGTCGGAGGTCTCGAAGATGAACTTATGCTTAAGCTCTTTACCGTCAAACTTCTTGTAGGACTCGGAGGTGAACAGGTGTGGTTCAACCGTAAGAACGATCTCGCCGTCAAAGAGCTTGTCGATCTTCTCAAGTGCTTCCTTCACGTGTCCTTCACCCGTACCCGCGGGCACGATGACACTTCCCTCGTACAGGCAATCCTTAACGTGCATGTATTCAAGGCTGGGGATAGTCACCTCAAGGCCCTTGACTGCATCGTGCTGGGAGTGAACGTAGTTTGCGGGGTCATAAATGCCGCGCAGATCGGGAAGAGTCTTAAGAAGATCCTCTACACACTCGGGACACTCGCCGTAGATCTTGCCCTCGTTTTCGTGGCAAAGAAGAATCCCCGCTTCCTTTGCCTCGTCCAGCATGATCTTCATTCTCTTCATAACCTCGTCACGGTACTCGGCAAGCTTGTCCTGGGAGACAAAGAAGCTGAACATGCGCATACGCTTAGTACCGAGGATCTTACACACCTCAAGTGCACGACGGAAGTCTGCGAGATGAGGGCCAAAGTCATCGGTGATCTGATACTTGCCGATGGGAGAGCCGAAGGAAGGAACGGAAATGCCCGCCTCGTCAAGCTGACGGCGGATTTCATAAAGCTCCTCGTCGGTCTTCTTAAGAACCGCACCGCCGTTAATGTTACGGGGCTCGATGCAGTGAAGTCCGTTTCTCTTGAGTGCGGCGATCTGCCCTTCAAGGCTTTCGCTTGCCTCATCCGCAAAAGCGGAGATCAAAAATTTTGCCATGATGTATTCCTCTTTTCTTTTTTAATCTTGTTTTATCATTTGCCAAGCTGTGTCAAAAGCTTTTTCAACGCATTGACAGCAGCATCAAACGCAGCATCGCGGTCGGCATATCTCTCGGGGATCCAGGAGGTCAGGTGCGGCTCGACGGTGAGGATGAACTCTCCGTCCACAGAATCGTTGACCTCGGAAAGGATCTCAAGAAGTCCACCCGCGCCCTCGCCTGCGGGAACAACTCTTCCGGCAGGATCGGCGTCGTGATCCTTGATATGTAAATACTCAAGGTTGGGATAGGTCACGGCGAAGCCTTCCTTGGGATCCCCACCTGCCTCCAGACAGTTGGAAGCATCGAAAATACCGCGAAGCTCGGGAAGTGCCCCAAAAATATCGGCAACCTGTGCGGGAAGCTCACCGTAGATCTTTTTTTCGTTCTCGTGGCAAAGAACGATCCCTGCCTCCTTTGCTTCCTCAAGCATAACGCCGAGGCGACGGATCACCTCGTCACGGTTTGCAAGAAGAACCTCTTTTTCATCCTGAAAGCTGAACATACGCATTTTATTCGTATGCAAAAGCTTACAAACCTCAAGCGCACGGCGGAAGTCCTTAAGATGGGGTTCAAACTCCTTGGTAATCGGATACTTACCGATGGGAGAACCGTAGGAGGAAACCGCAATGCCCGCTGCCTTCAGTTCTTCATAGATCGCAGTGATCTCCCCGTCGCTAAGCGTCAGGAGAGACGCGCCGTTGACATTGCGGATCTCGATCAGATCCAGTCCGTTGCGCTTCAATGCCGCAATCTGCGCAGAAAGCTCTTTACCTGCCTCGTCCGCAAAAGCGGAAATCAAAAATTTAGCCATTTTACTCTCCTCCAATATCAATTATTTCAAAAGTGGGATCAAATAAGCCGCGCTCTTTGCCATCTGACCGATGGAGTCACCCGTAGAGGGAGCCGTATCCTGCTCGACCAAAACGTTTTCAACGCCAACCTCAAGACATGCCTCGATGATCTCCTCAAAAGGAACCAGCCCTCCTCCGCAGGGAACGAGAGATTTCCAGTTATCGGGGTTGGTATAGTCCTTGAAGTGAACGTTCATAACACGATCCTTGCCGATCTTGCGGATATACTCTGCCGCGGAGCACTTTGCGTACTGTGCCCAAGCCACGTCGATCAAAAAGAACCAATCGGGGCAACGCTCAAGCATGATATCGTAGGCACAGCCCTCGCCGTCCGTAAAGGGCTCAAATTCAAACCAGTGGTTGTGGTAGGAGAA
>JAZNEQ010000015.1:0-15924 GCA_045588715.1 Eubacteriales bacterium
GAGCTCCGTGACAAGGATTATCTGAAGATCCTGTCCTTGGCTCCCGAAGTGCTTTGATGGAGGTAAAGAACAATGGCAAAGATGCACATTAAAAAGGGCGACACCGTTGTTGTTCTCTCCGGAGATGACAAAGGAGTTCAGCGCGAGGTAATCGCAGTTTCTCCCGAAGAGGGAAAGGTTATTGTGAAGGACGTTAACATCATTCACAAGCACGTTAAGCTCCGCAGTCAGGGCGAGGCCGGCGGCATCGTTGATGCTGAAGGCGCGATCTACGCTTCCAACGTGGCACTCTACTGCCCCGATTGTAAGAAGGGTGTTCGCGTAAAGCACGAGGTCGTTGACGGCAAGAAGATCCGCGTTTGCGCAAAATGCGGCAAGAAGTTTGATTGAGGAGGTAGCAAACAATGCCGAGATTAAAGGATTTATACAAAGCTGAGATTGCTCCCGCACTCATGAAGCAATTCAACTACAAGAGCGTTATGCAGATCCCGAAGCTTGATAAGATCGTTATCAACGTCGGTGTCGGCGACGCAAAGGACAACTCCAAGGCTCTGGACGCTGTTCTTCGCGACCTTGGCATCATTGCAGGTCAGAAGGCAGTTCCCACCTACGCAAAGAAGTCCGTTGCAAACTTCAAGCTCCGTCAGGGCATGAAGATCGGTGCAAAGGTTACTCTTCGCGGTGACAGAATGTACGAGTTTGTAGACAGACTCTTCAACTTCGCACTTCCCAGAGTTCGTGACTTTAAGGGTATCAACCCCAACGCCTTCGACGGTCGCGGTAACTACGCGCTCGGTTTGAAGGAGCAGCTGATCTTCCCCGAAATCGAGTACGATAAGGTTGAGAAGATCCGCGGTATGGATATTTGCTTCGTCACTACTGCAAATACCGACGAAGAGGCTCGTGAGCTTCTTAAGCTCATCGGCGCTCCCTTCGCAAAAGCATAATAGGAGGTAACAAACGATGGCAAAGAAGTCTATGATTCTCAAACAGCAGAAGACGCAGAAGTTCTCTTCCAGAGAGTACAACCGCTGCAAGATCTGCGGACGCCCTCATGCGTATCTCCGTAAGTTCGGTATCTGCCGTATCTGCTTCCGCGAGCTTGCCTACAAGGGTGAGATCCCGGGCGTGAAGAAGGCATCCTGGTAATCAAACACAGGTGCCTTCGGGCACTGTGAATACAAATCCCCAACTATCGGTAGGAAATTAAACCGGCCGTCAAAATTAGTACGGCAGTTGGATTTAACCCCCGATACGCCGCCACAGTAAGTGGCAGCAAGAATGATTTTACTTGCATAAGGAGGAAAAGAATATGCAAATGTCAGACGTTATCGCCGATATGCTCACCAGAATCCGCAATGCAAACAATGCAAAGCATCAGACTGTTGACATTCCGGCATCCAACATGAAGAAGGCAATCGCCGAGATCCTCGTTGAAGAGGGTTACGTAAAGTCCTATCAGGTGATCGATGACGGTAAGCAGGGCATCATCCGCATTACCCTCAAGTACCTGCAGGGCAAGCAGAAGGTTATTCGCGGCATCAAGCGCGTATCCAAGCCCGGTCTCCGTATCTACGCCGGCTGTGAGGATATGCCCAGAGTTATGAATGACCTCGGTATTGCAATCGTTTCCACATCCAAGGGTATCATGACAGGCAAGAAGGCGAAGTCCCTCAACGTAGGCGGCGAAGTCCTCGCGTTTGTGTGGTAATCGGAACGGAGGTATTGAACAATGTCAAGAATTGGAAGAATGCCTATTGCGATTCCCGCAGGCACGACTGTTACCGTTGCGGACAACAACGTTGTTACCGTAAAGGGTAAGCTCGGTACTCTTACTGAGACCCTCAGCCCTCGCATGAGCATTAAGGTTGAGGATAATCAAATCATCGTTACCCGTCCTACCGACGAAAAGCAGGATAAGAGCCTTCACGGCCTTACCAGAGCGCTTCTCGCAAACATGGTAGAGGGTGTTACCAACGGCTACTCCAAGAAGCTTGAGATCGTTGGTGTAGGTTACAGAGTTGTAAAGCAGGGTAAGAACCTTCAGTTGTTCCTTGGACATTCCTTGATGCCCGGAACCGGTCTTCCCCAGGCGAACTTCATTATGACCGAGAACGAGGACATCACCTTTGACGTTCCGGATGCTAATACCATCATCGTTAAGGGTATTGACAAGCAGAAGGTCGGACAGACCGCAGCAGTAATTCGCGGCAAGAGACCTCCCGAACCTTACCATGGTAAGGGTGTCAAGTATGCTGACGAATATGTACGCCGCAAGGCCGGTAAGGCCGGTAAGGGCAAATAATTGAAAGGAGTGAAGTGACATGGTATCAAGAAAAGATGCAAATAAGGCTCGTCTGAAGAGACATAAGAGAGTCAGAGCAAAGATTTCGGGTACTGCCTCTCGTCCGCGTCTGGCTGTATATCGTTCCAATGCGAACATCAGCGCACAGATCATCGATGATGTGAAGGGCGTGACGTTGGTAAGCGCTTCCACTTTCGGTAAGAGCTTTACCGCTGACGGCGGCAACAAGGCAGCAGCAAGAGAGGTCGGCAAGATGATTGCCGAGAAAGCAATTGCAGAAGGCATCACCGAGGTCGTATTCGACCGTGGCGGCTATCTGTATCACGGACGTGTATCGGAACTGGCTGAAGGCGCTCGCGAGGGCGGCCTGAAGTTCTGATTTTCCGGTTTGTACACTGTTCAACAAACTTATCAGTTCAGTGAACATTTTGGAGGAAAATATGGCAGAAAAATTTAATCCGGCTGAGCATGATTTGAAAGAATCGCTCATCGCTCTGAACCGTGTATCCAAGACCGTTAAAGGTGGTCGTATTGCCCGCTTTGCAGCGCTTATGGTTGTAGGTGACGGCGCAGGTCACGTTGGCGTAGGACTTGGTAAGGCAGCTGAGGTTCCCGAAGCAATCCGCAAGGGAATTGAGGATGCAAAGAAGAATATGGTAACCGTATCCCTTAAGGGTACTTCCATTCCCCACGAAGTGATCGGTGTATTCGGTGCGGGCAAGGTTCTCTTGAAGCCTGCCGCTCCCGGTACCGGTATCATCGCAGGCGGCAAGGTACGTATGGTACTTGAGGCTGCCGGCATCAAGAACATTCGTGCAAAGTGCTTGCGCTCCAACAATCCTACCAACGTTGTTAAGGCAACGATGGAAGGCTTGAAGGCCCTCCGCACCGCCGAGCAGGTTGCGAAGATCCGCGACATCTCGGTTGAGCAGATCAAGGGTTGATTGGGAGGTAACAGTCTATGAAAAAGATTACACTTACAAAGAGCCTGATCGGCTGCAAGCCCAATCAGAAGGCAACCGCAAAGTCTCTGGGTCTGAACAGAGTCGGCGACAGCATCGTTCATGCGGACGACGCGATCCTTGCCGGCAAGATCAAGGTTCTCTCCCACTTGGTTTCCGTTGAAACCGTAGAAAACGCATAAGGAGGGAATACAAAGATGAAACTCCATGAACTTCAGCCCGCTGAAGGCTCCGCAAAGGCAGCCTGGAGAAAGGGCAGAGGTCCCGGTTCCGGTAACGGTAAGACCGCCGGTAAGGGACACAAGGGTCAGAACGCTCGTTCCGGCGGCGGTGTTCGCACCGGGTTTGAGGGCGGTCAGTTCCCGATTTACAGAACACACCCCAAGAGAGGCTTCCACAATCACTTCGCTGTCAACTATGCGATCGTCAACGTTGAGGATCTGAACAAGTTCGTTGACGGAACCGTTGTTGATCTTGAGATGCTTCTCGCGGCAAGAATCGTTCGCAAGCCGATGGACGGACTTAAGGTTCTCGGCAATGGCGAGCTCACCAAGAAACTCACAGTCAAGGCAGCCGTCTTTTCGGCAACTGCTAAGGAGAAGATTGAGGCAGCAGGCGGTAAGGTAGAGGAGGTATAAGGATGTTTCAAACGTTTAAAAACGCGTGGAAAGTCCCGGAGCTTCGCAAGAAGATCCTCTTTACCTTGATGATCATCCTTTTATACCGTATCGGCGCAACTTTGACCGTTCCTTTTGTCAACACTGATATCGTTGACACGGAGCAGGCAGCGATCCTTCAGGGTGGCTTGTTCCAGTTTATGGGAATGATCTC
Source organism: Eubacteriales bacterium (assembly GCA_045588715.1). GTDB lineage: Bacteria > Bacillota > Clostridia > Oscillospirales > CAG-272 > UMGS1865. The sequence continues at coordinate 4,099 of JAZNEQ010000015.1, forward strand.
GGGTTCTGCGTTCAGCCAGGCAACCTTCTTTGCTCTGTCTGTAAGCCCTTATATCACCGCATCGATCGTGATGCCGCTTTTGACCATTGCAATTCCCGCCTTGGAAAGACTTTCCAAGGACGAGGATGGCAAGAAGAAGATCTCTGCAGCAACCCGTTGGGTTACCGTGGGTCTTGCTCTTGTTACTGCATACGGCTACGTGAATATGCTCAAGATCTCCGGTATGCTGAATTTTGGCGGCGTGAACGAGGTCTTCGGCTGGATCGTTATGATTGCTTGCTTCTGCGCAGGTGCATCGCTCATCATGTGGCTTGCGGAAAAGATCAACGACTACGGAATTGGAAACGGTATCTCTATGATCCTGTTTGCGAACATCCTTTCCGGTGGTGCTGCTGCCGTTCAGTCTCTCATCAACATGGTTCCCTTTGAGGGAATCGGTGAGTGGAAGCTTGACAATGAGGTGCTGGGATACGTTCTCGGTGCCGTTGAGGTCCTGATTTCTCTCGCTGTTGCGTTGGGCGCTGTAATTCTGGTCGTTTGGTTTACAAACTCTGAAAGAAGAATTAAGGTGATCTATGCCAAAAAGGTTGTTGGACGCAAAATGTACGGTGGGCAGAAGACAAATCTTCCTTTGAAGATGAATATGGCAGGCGTTATGCCCGTTATTTTCGCAAGCTCCATCGTATCTATCCCCGCAACCATTGCGGCATTTATTCCCGAATCCGGCTTTGCTAAATTCGTGACCGATTGGCTTAGCCAGGTATCTCCCATCTATATCCTGATTTTCATTGTTTTGGTCTTCGCGTTCTCTTACTTCTACATTGCGATTTCGTTCAATCCTGTAGAGGTTGCGAACAACATCAGGAGCAATGGCGGTGCGATCATTGGTATTCGTCCGCAGGAAATGGCTCCCTTTATCAAGAAGATCCTCAACCGTGTAACATTGATGGGTGCAGTCTTCCTTGTGATCATCGCTGCTGTTCCTATGATCGTTGGTGCGATCGTTACCGCTGTTGGCGGAAACTTCACCAGCCTTGCGTTTGCCGGAACGTCTCTTTTGATCGTTGTCGGTGTAGCGCTTGAAACGGTCCGCGATCTTGAAGCTCAGCTCTCTATGCGTAATTACAAGGGATTCCTTGATTGATCCGATTCCAAGACGGAGGAAACTATGAATCTGATTTTACTTGGCGCTCCCGGTGCGGGAAAAGGTACCCAAGCCGCGAAGATTACCGAAAAATATCAAATTCCCGCCATTGCGACCGGAGATATCCTCCGTGCAGAGATGCGCGCGGGCACCGACCTCGGTAAGGAAGCAAAGTCCTATATCGATGCCGGAAAGCTGGTTCCCGATTCCGTGGTGATTGGAATCATCAAGAAGTATATGGTGGAAAACAATTGCGAGAACGGTTTTATTCTGGACGGATTCCCACGTTCGATCCCGCAGGCAGAGGCCTTGGAGCGAATGGGTGTCAAGATCGATGCGGTTCTCAGCATTGAGGTCCCCGATGAGAAGATCGTTGAGCGTATGAGCGGACGCAGAGTTTGCTCTTGCGGCGCATCTTATCATATCGTCTACAATCCTCCGAAAACGGCGGATGTTTGTGACAAATGCGGCAATGCTCTTTTTGTGAGAGCAGACGACGCAGCAGAAACTGTGAAAAAACGCTTGGCAACCTTCCACAAGGAAACCGAACCGCTTAAGGAGTTTTACTCAGCGCGCGGATCGCTTCTTTGTGTGGAAGGGCAAGAAGAGGTCGCGGATACTACCGCGCTCGTCTTCAAGGCACTGAGTACGGTTGAGGCGTAAGAATGATTTCATTAAAGAATTCAGCGCAACTTACCGCTATGAAGGATGCGGGACGTATCACGGGCGAGGCTTTGCTGGTAGCTCGGGATATGGTTCGGCCGGGTGTCACCACCTATGAGATCGATATGGCGCTTCGTCGCCATATCGAAAGGTGTGGTGCAAAGCCTGCATTTTTGGGCTACAACGGTTTTCCCGCAAGTGCTTGCATTAGCATTAATGATGAGGTCATTCACGGAATTCCCTCAAAAAAGAGAGTTCTTCGTGAGGGTGACATTGTAAAAATTGACACCGGCGCGACTTATCACGGATACGTCGGTGATTCCGCAAGAACCATTCCCGTAGGCCAGGTCAGTGAAGAAGCAATGCGATTGATCCAAACAACACGCGATAGCTTTTTTGCGGGCATTGAGGCACTCAAGGTGGGAAACCGCTTGGGTGACGTTGGCTCTGCGATCGACACTTTGGTCCGGGCAAATGGCTTTTCCACTGTAAAACGCTACGTTGGACACGGTATCGGCACTAATATGCACGAGGCTCCCGACGTACCGAATTTCGGCACCCCCGGAAGGGGCCCTCGCCTTTGTGCGGGTATGACCCTTGCCATTGAACCGATGGTAAACGTCGGTACCTTTGAGGTGAAGGAAATGCCGGATGGGTGGACGGTCAAAACCATGGATGGAAGTCTCTCGGCACACTATGAAAACACAGTGGCGCTGACAAGCGAGGGTGTATTGATCCTTACGGAAGTTGAAAAAGGTTTCTGATCGCAACAATCTACAACAGTTAGGAGGGGATTCTTCTGGCACAGAAGGAAGATGTTATCGAGTTTGAAGGTACGGTCGTTGAGGCACTCCCCAACGCCTGCTTCAAGGTGAAGCTTCCGAACGGTCACATTGTGACAGCGCATATTTCGGGAAAGCTTCGTATGAATTATATTAAAATTCTGCCCGGTGACCGTGTGACCATTGAGGTTTCGGTTTATGACCTGACCAAGGGTCGTATTACCTGGCGAGCAAAATAATCATTGCAGAATACAGCAAGAAAGGTATGGTAGAGACAATGAAGGTGAAACCATCCGTTAAGAAGATCTGCGAAAAATGCAAGATCATCAAGAGAAAAGGTAAAATCATGGTGATCTGCGAAAACCCCAAGCACAAGCAGAAGCAGGGTTAAGCAGACCACAAAAATCAACAGAAAGGTGAATAAACAGTATGGCTCGTATAGCTGGTGTTGATATTCCGAACAACAAGCGCGTTGAGATTGCACTTACCTATATTTATGGTATTGGCCGCAAGAGCGCAAACGATATCCTTGCAGCAACCGGCATCAATCCGGACACGCGCGCAAAGGATCTGACCGAGAATGAGGTTGCCAAGCTTCGTGACGAGATCGAAAACAACTATACCGTTGAGGGTGATCTTCACCGCGAAGTTGCGATGAACATCAAGAGAATGGTTGAAATCAACTGCTATCGCGGTATTCGTCACAGAAAGGGACTTCCCGTAAGAGGTCAGAGAACAAAGACCAATGCAAGAACTCGCAAGGGTCCCGCAAAGACTATTGCAAACAAGAAGAAGTAAAGGAGTGGCATAACAATGGCAAAAGTAGCAGCAAAGAAAGTTGTCAAAAAACGCCGCGAAAGAAAGAACATCGAAAAGGGTGCCGTTCACATTCAGGCAACCTTCAACAATACGATCGTTACCGTTTCCGACGCACAGGGCAACACCATTTCCTGGGCATCTGCGGGTGAGCTTGGCTTCAAGGGTTCCAGAAAGTCTACTCCCTTCGCAGCACAGTCTGCTTCTGAAACCGCCGCAAAGGCAGCTATGGAGCATGGACTTAAGACCGTTGAGGTTTTCATCAAGGGTCCCGGAGCAGGACGTGAATCCGCAATCCGTGCATTGGAGACTGTCGGACTTCAGATCACTTTGATCAAGGACGTAACTCCCATCCCGCACAACGGTTGCAGACCGCCTAAGCGCAGACGCGTTTAATTATTCGTTGGAGGTACAAATACTATGGCAAGATATACTGGACCTGTTTGCAGACTCTGCCGCAGAGAAGGAAAGAAGCTCTTTTTGAAGGGCGAGCGTTGCCTTACCGGTAAGTGCGCAATTGACCGCAGAAGCACTGCTCCCGGTCAGCATGGCGCTGCAAACAAGAAAATGAGAGAGTACGGAATTCAGATGCGTGAGAAGCAGGCAACCAAGAGATACTACGGTGTTCTTGAGAGCCAGTTCGTAAACTACTATGAAGAGGCTAACCGCAAGGAAGGTATGACCGGTGAAAACCTGATCTGCCTCTTGGAGCGCCGTCTTGACAACGTTGTTTACAGAATGGGATTTGCAAGCTCTCATAAGGAGGCTCGTCAGCTCGTTCTCCACGGCCACTTCACTGTGAATGGCAAGAAGGTAAACATTCCTTCCTTGATCATCAAGGCAGGCGACGTAATCGCTGTTAAGGAGACCAGCCGTGATTCTTCCAAGTTTAAGGCTTTGGCTGAGGCTGCAGCAACCGCAAACACTCCCAAGTGGCTTGAGGTAAAGGCTGATGCTATGAGCGCAACCGTTCTTAACCTGCCTGCAAGAGAAGACGTTGACTTCGATTTCAACGAGCAGCTGATCGTCGAGTTCTATTCCAAGTAATCCGTTTGGGTAGTGCCAAACATACGGTGTGTACCGTATCGATCCCCATACCACTATATTTTTAAAGGAGGTTTTATTTGGAATGATTGAGATTGAAAAGCCCAATATTACCACTGCCGAAATGAGCGAGGACGGCACAAGCGGTACGTTTGTAGTTGAGCCTCTGGAGCGTGGTTATGGAATTACACTGGGTAACTCCTTGCGCAGAGTGCTTTTGAGCTCTCTCCCCGGCTATGCTGTGACCAGCATTAAGATCGACGGAGTTCTTCATGAGTTTTCCACGATTCCCGGCGTCAAAGAAGACGTTACGGAAATTGTGTTGAACGTGAAGGGAATTATTGCTAAATTGCACTGTAACACTTCCAAGACGGTTATGATCGACGTAACCGGTGAAAAGGTCGTTACTGCGGGAGATATCAAGCAGGATTCCGATATTGAGATTCTGAATCCCGAGCATCATATCGCAACCGTTGGCGAAAACGAGCGCTTTTATATGGAGCTTACCTTCGCTGCGGGACGCGGATACGTTTCTCAGGACAGAAATAAGCAAATGCAGACGCAGATCCTTGGGAATGCCACCAGTGCACCCATTGGAACGATTTATACTGACTCGATCTATACCCCTGTGTATAACGTGAATTACACGGTAGAGAACACGCGTGTCGGAAACGTCACGGACTATGACAAGCTTACCTTGGACGTCCTGACGAACGGAACGATCTCCGCAAAGGAAGCCGTTTCCCTTGGCGCCAAGATTCTCAACGAGCATCTCAACTTGTTTGTGGATTTGTCTGATGAAGCAAGGAAGGCAGAGATTATGGTCGAAAGAGAAGAGACCATCAAGGAGAAAGTCCTTGAGATGACCATTGAGGAACTTGACATGTCTGTTCGTAGCTTTAACTGCTTGAAGCGCGCAGGCATTGACACGGTTGAAGATCTGATCAGTCGCACCGAGGAGGATATGATTAAGGTTCGTAACCTCGGTAAAAAATCGCTTGAAGAAGTTATTCAGAAGCTCCATTCCTTGGGACTTGATCTCAAGAGAGAAGAAGAGTAATTTGAGACTTCGCGACCACTTACAAAAACTTATTCGAATAGCAGAAGGAGATAATAGAAATGCCCGGATCCAGAAAACTTGGCAGAACCACTGCGCATAGAAAAGCTATGTTGCGCGGCATGGTTACCTTGCTGCTTGAGAACGGACAGATCGAAACCACGCTCACCAGAGCGAAGGAAGTTCGTTCTATGGCAGAAAAGATGATTACGCTTGGTAAGAAGAATACCCTTGCAAGCCGTCGTGCTGCATTGGCTTACATTACCAAGGAGGATGTTGTTTCCAAGCTCTTCAACGAGATTGCTCCCCTTTACGAGAATCGTAATGGCGGTTACACCCAGATCTTTAAGCTGGGCGCACGCCGCGGCGATGCTGCCGAAATGGCAATCGTTAAGTTGATCAAGGAGACTCCCGCTGAGAAGCCCGTAGAGGCTCCCAAGGCTGAGGAAGCACCTGTAGCAGTTGAAGCCCCCGCAGAAGAGACTACAGAGGCTTAATAATTAAAAGAAACGAGCAAGGTTTTCACGAAAGTGGAAACTTTGCTCGATTTTTAATTGACAAACCGATATACGTATGATACAATCATGGTAAAGCGTTTATATGTAGGATGCTTATTTGTATTTTGAAGTTGGGAGAGACGCATGAAGCCGATTTGGGAACGCTATGAAAGTAAGTCGCGTGAAGAAGGCCTTACCGGGTTTTGGATCCTTCTTGGCGCTACGCTTGTTGCTTTGCTGGGAACTTTTTTATATAACGTTGTGTGTCTTGTTTTTGTTATTGTATTTGGATTGTTTGCAATGATCTTTTTGCAGGGGTACGCACGTCCAAAGCTTGGGCGGATGTTAGATGACTGCAAAAGGGCACACAAGGCAGAAATTGAATATCGTGTTGACAGAAAACAGATGTATAAGATATTTTTGCTTTTTTGTTCCCCCTATTACTTTACCTGGCAGTTGTGTTCCTTGCTTTTGATATTAGGCGTTTTTTGGGAAAACCCCGTAATGCTTTGGTTTATGACCAGCTTTCCCGCACTCTTTATTTCCACCGTGATCCTTATCCCATGGAGAGAGAAATGGATCGATCTCGGAGGGGAAAAGCGGAATTTTTGGAGGATGCATATATGGGTGTATCTTGCTACCCTGGCAGTGGCGGCGATCGTTATGGGGATTATGATTTTGTTTTTCGGCGTTGATATCTTTACATCGTGAATACAATTGCATCACAAGATTACAAAGAGCGGCGTTCTCGGCTTTCTCGTATTTCAAGATACGAAGCGAAGAGGACGCCGCTGAAAAATGCAAGTAACCCAATGATCGACGTGTCGCCATTTTTTGGACGGCGCGTTTTTCTTTTAGGTTTGTGAGATCTTCTTATTTGGGCATATCAAAGGACGGATTGTAAGCATAATAATTGCGAGAGTCCATATGCTCCTGCGCGATGCGAAGAGCATCGCCAAAGCGCTGATAGTGCACGATTTCACGTTCACGCAGATAACGTAACGGGTCTCTGACGTCGGGGTCGTCGCAAAGGCGAATTAAATTGTCATAGGTCGTACGCGCCTTTTGCTCGGCCGCCATGTCTTCGTGAAGATCTGTGATGACATCTCCTTTGATGCCAACGTATTTCATATCAAAGGGGACGCCGGAGGCGGCGATGGGATAGACGCCTGTCGTATGATCTACAAAATAGGTGGCAAAGGGACTGTCCGCGATCTTTTCCTCGGAAATATTGCGGGTCAGCTGGTAAAGGATAGCGGCAACCATTTCAAGATGGGCAAGTTCCTCTGTTCCGATATCGGTCAAAAGCCCTGTGACTTCTCCCCAGGGCATAGAATACCGTTGATTGAGATAACGCATAGAGGCGGCGAGCTCACCATCGGGTCCTCCGAGCTGCGAAATGATAAGAGCAGCGAGATCGGGGTTTGGATTTTTGATTTTTACGGGATATTGAAGCTTTTTATCATAGGTCCACATGCAGATGATCCTCTCTTTCGTTCAGTTTGCTTCGATTTCCCAGGGCCAAGGTCCTTTTACCCAGTCCCAGGAGTTTTTACTGTGGTTGGAATAGATCGTCATAGGACCGCAGTTTTTTTCGTAAGCGGCGTTATACTTTTCCTTTTCTGCAACAAGGGCATGATAGTAGGAAAGAGCCTCCGGATGATCGGGATAGGCGTCAAGATAGAGTGCCGTTTCTACAATGGCAAAATCAAGCGCGCGGATCATTTCCAATTGCTCACGGCAACGGGAGGAATTGTTGTGATTGTTGTTTTCCATAGCGTTTTCCACCGTTAGAGACAACGGCGGGGATTTACCTCCTTGCTTCGGTTTTTAAGGCTTACCTCCAAGGGAAGAACCAGTTCTGTAAAGATCGTTCCCGATTTGAGCCCTTCCGTGGGAGAGAGAATTTTTCTCCAGCATTGCCTGGGGGAATATACCATGGCAAGAGAAGGAGCGTTCAGTGTTTTGGGACAGTCGTAAGGTGTGGGGTTGGTGCCATTGCACGAAAGTCTGGGGGGAAGATCGCGCTTTGGTGTGACGGATTGCTTGGGGATATCATTCATATTCATGACCGGGAATCCGTTGCCGATCAGATCTCCGCCTGTCATGCGACGAAGAAATTCATCATCTGCACGGCGGGTGGCGGAACGGCGATTGTTTTCTGAGTACATGTCGGCTCCTTTTTGGTTGTTGAGTTTTCCGCCCCCACAAGGGGGCTATTTTTATTGTATGTGATGCTGTCGTTTTTTGTCATAACCATGATATATTTATAAAAAGAATTGTTCTTATTATAAAAATAACCTTGTTTTGTAAAATGTTAATGAAATGGTATTGTAATTTAAAGAAAGACGGTGTATAATAAAAAAGAACGCACAAAACGCGCACATTTATTTTTGAAAGTGAGGATTTGAGTATGCCCGGACCCGGTGGCGGCTCCGGCGGAGGCGGCTTTGGCGGCGGCTCTCGCGGAGGTGGATTTGGTGGCGGTGGCTTTGGCGGTGGCAGAGGTCCGCATTATGGCGGATACGGCTTTGGTCCACGCTTTGGCTTTGGCCCGAGATTTTATGGAGGCGGAGGATGCCTTGGCGGTATTTTAGGACTGATCTTGGCTCCCGTTCTTTTGCTTCTTTTTGTGGTTCTTTTCCTTGTTTCGTCGATCTCCTCTACCGTTGGGATCGTTGCCAACGGCGGTGTGATACAATACGATGAGCGTACTTTCCAGTCTTACGCGAACGCCGAGTACGAAAAGGCGTTTGGCGCGGCACCGAGTGAATTGTACGAGGATCATCTTTTGATCGTGTTTACCACGTACGAGGATTACGACGGTTATGAATGCATAGCCTGGATCGGTGACAACGTAAAAACGGAGATCAACGAAATGTTTGGTGCCGAGGGTACTGTTTTCTACAGAGCGGTCAAGGCATCTATCAATGAGGAGTATTATGAAAATTCGCTTAGCAAAAATCTTGCTATGGTGATGGATAAAATGACGGTGGAAATCGAGCGATTGAATTTGGATTCCTCCTTCGACACGGTGTATGATCATGCGGAGGCACCCGAATCAAAGCTTGTAAACTATACGGATCTGCGCATTAGTGACGCGACCGTAAACCAAGCGCTTGCCCGCTTCACCGAGGCAACCGGAATTTCCGCCGTGATCGTTGTGGATAGCGGGGAGAACGTATTTGGAAAGACGATGCCCTTCGCAACCATTTTTACAACGCTTTTGCTGCTCATTGTTGCGGGACTTTGCATTTACTGGATCGTCCGCGCAATTAAGAACAGAAAAAAAGGCGGCTTTGGAGGAAATTCTAACCAAAACGGTAACGGTTATGGCAACAACGGCGGCTTTGGAAATCAGGGCGGCTACGGAAACAACGGCGGAGGATATTCCGGGGGCAACAATTCTAAGTTCTGGTAACCCGTCTTTGTGAAAACGGTATATTTTCAAATTTAAAAATTGAGCCGACTGCACAAAAATGGTGCCGTCGGCTCTGTTTTTTTCGTTTTTGGTTGACAATACTTTTGGCACATGGTATAATACGTATTGTAAAATCGGTTGCTGTGTCTGTCTTTTGGATGCGAGTTGTTTGCATCCAAAGCGTGGGGACAACAGAGCGAGACTTTTCCTAAGGAGGAGAGAAATGGGCAAAAAAATTTGGGTTACGCTGTGCGTACTTCTAACACTTTCCTGTGTTCTTTTGTGCTTTACGTCGTGTGAGCTTTTCAAAGGGCCTGCGGATACGGGTGAGTCAACGGACGTATCCAAAGAAGAAACCGATGAGCCTGTCGTGGATTGCTCTAAGGGCTATCATTCTTACGGGGAGGACAATAAGTGTACCTTGTGTGGCGACACCGTTGTGGAAACGAAAGGCCTTTCCTACAAGGAACTGGCAGACGGAACGCTGACGGTTGCAGGATACAAGGGTGAATCCGATACGGTGGTAGTTCCTCCTTACCATGAGGGAAAGGCTGTTACCGAGATCTCAAAGGAAATTCTTTTATTGAACGACTTCGTCAAAAGCGTTGCGGTAGGAGCCAACGTAAAGAAGATCAACGAAATGGCATTCGCGCGTTGCGCAACCTTGGAATCGGTTACCTTTGGCTCTTACTTGACCGAGATTGGTGAAATGAGCTTTTGGGGATGTCAGGCGCTGACTGCCGTAACTTTCCCACCATCCTTGAAAACGATTGGGATGAAGGCGTTTGACGAATGCCGTGCCCTTACCTCGGTGGAGATCCCCACCTCTGTAAAATCGGTTGGGATTGGGGCATTCGCGCGTTGTGATGCGCTTGCTACGATCACGCTTCCCATGATTGGCGGTTCGGCAGAGGAGAATACCTTCCTCGGTTATATCTTCGGTGCGGGGGAGGCAAGTCAGACTGCAGAGATGCTCCCTGCCACTTTGACAAAGATCGTTTATCTTGGCAACGTGCTGGGAGACGCTGCCTTTGAGGGGTGCGCAATGGTGCAGGAGATCGTGCTTTCGGACGAGATTACAGCGATCCCCGCAAATGCGTTTAAGGGCTGTGCTGCACTTTCGAACTTCAAGCTGCCCAAGAACGTTACACAGATCGGTGCCGGTGCCTTTGAGGGATGCTCGTTTACGACTTTTACTCTTTCAAATAACGTGACTTTGATCGGGGATGCTGTTTTTAAAGGGTGCGTTGCACTTGAAAAGGTGACGCTTTCTCAAAAGTTAACAGCTCTTCCCGCATCTGCTTTCGAAGGCTGTGTAGCGCTGAAATCGGTGGATATTCCAAAGACCGTAACTTTGATAGGAAATGCTTGCTTTAGGGATTGCACCGCGCTTTCTTCCGTTGTTCTTCCCGGTTCGCTGACTTCGATCGGCGAGGGGGCACTTTCGGCAACGGCGATCACACAAATGAAGATTCCCGAAGGAGTTCGGATAATTTCCCCTGAGTTGTTTAAAAACTGTGCATTGTTGGAAACGGTAACTTTGGGGGCAAACGTAGAAGTGATCGGTACTTCTGCTTTTGAGGGATGCGCGGCAATCAAGTCTTTGCAACTCCCCGAAACGGTGAGTGTGATCGGTGATGCGGTTTTCAAGGGATGTGATGCGCTTGCAGAAGTCAATATTCCCACGCGGATCACTCAGATCGGTGTGTCTGCCTTTGAGGAGTGCCAAGCGTTGGTGGACGTTCGTCTTCCCGATACCGTAACGCACGTTGGAATCGATGCATTCAGAAATTGCAAAAATTTAAAATCGTTTACCTTCTCCAAAAACATGAAGGATACGGGCGAGGGCGTGCTGCGTGGATGCAGAAGCCTTGAGACTGTTGTGATCCCCGAGGGGATCACCAAAATCAACAAGAATGCTTTTTACGGTTGCAGAAAGCTTGGTAGCCTGACAATGGGTACGGGCGTTACTTCGATCGGTGTATACGCTTTTAGTTATACCACGTCTCTTGAAGCACTTAAAATTCCTGCGACCGTTACCGAAATTGGCGGATATTCGTTTATAGAAAGCGGTATTAAGGAGCTTGTACTTCCCGAAAACGTAACGACGGTCGGGGAATATGCGTTTAAGGATTGTGTCGCTTTGGAAAGCATTGATCTTGGAAAGAAGCTTGAAAAGATCAATGAGGCAGCTTTCCTCAATTGTACTTCTTTAAAGAAAATTACGGTTCCCGATTCTGCCGTGAGCATCGAAAAGGAATCCTTTAAGAATTGCAAAAAAATAACGGACGTTGTGATTGGTAACGGTGTTACTCTTATTGAAAAGGATGCGTTTTCGGATTGCAGTTCGCTGAAAAATCTTACCTTGGGATCCTCTGTCGAGACCATTGGTGAGTATGCTT
>JAZNEQ010000016.1:0-13312 GCA_045588715.1 Eubacteriales bacterium
ATTCTTCATCCAAGCGCTGCTCCATCACGATCTTCAGCGGTGTCATGCCACATTTTTCGTAAAACCTCATCGCCCCTGTATTAAGGCACCAAACGTTGAGAGTAACGGCGGCACAGCCGTTTCTTTTGGATTCGGCAAGAACAAAGTCGTAAAGCGTGCGACCGACGTGCTGACCGCGGCAGGTCTCGTCCACGCACAGGTCGTCAATATACAGTGTTTTCCGATCCATCAAGGAGATCTCGCCAACGTGCTCCTCATAAATGCAAAACGCATATCCCAAGACGTATCCGTCCTCATTCTCGGCAACAAACACAGGGGTTTTGTCGTTTGCAAGGATCGCGCAAAGCTCCTCCTCGGTGTATTTCTTGTTCCCCGCTCTGAAAATGTCGGGGCGCCCCTTGGAATGCACCGCGTGGACCTGATACAAAAGGTCGCACAGGCGTGGGATATCCCCTTCCTTCGCTCTTCTGATATTCATGCTATTTCTCCTTTATCCGAACACCTCTGCAGCCGCAATGGTGCGAAGGGCATCCCGTTCGATTTTTTCTGTTCCGTACGCCTCAAAAAACGCATCGCGGTAACGGGTTGTCTTTAAATTGAATTCCAACGTCCACGCGCCCCAAAAAAGGTCTACGTGGCGGTCACCCATGCCACCGTTTCCAAGATCAATAAAACCAGAAAAGCGCCAATCCTCCAATAGGACGTTGGGAAGACAGTAGTCCCCGTGCAAAAGCGTATCGTTTTTAAAGTATCGTTTATTTTCCTCCACGCATTGCCATGCATCGCGTGCGGTTTCAATTCCAAACCCCCGCGCAAAGGAGAGGTCGTAAATGTCTTTTTTGGCATTTTCCTCCGCCAAGGCAAAATATGCATCCATGCGGCGCGGTACGGGGCAATCCAGCGCCTCCAGCTCGTGCAGCGCACGAAGGCGCTCGCCCAAGAGGTACGCCAGACGTTTGCCGTCGGAGAGGTACTGTGCGTGCGTGCAATCCTCCCCCGGCACGCGCCGCGTCAGAAGCCAGTCACGCTCCAAGGAAAGATAAAAGAGCACCTCGGCACCAAGCCCCTTGGAGTAAAAATACGCATCCATCAAGGCTTCCTTTTCCAAGGTTCCTCGCGGGGCGTTTTTTAAGTAGTAGCCACCCTCGCGGTCGATCAAATACACCCGTGCCTCGGGGGAAGAGGAGCTGTCGTATACGTCCGCCCCTTCTGCCAAGCTTCGTACCTCGGGTGGGAGAGATAAGAGGTCAAGTGTGATCTTTTTGCGTTTCATCCTCACTCACTCCTTTTCACGGCTGAGCATCAGCGTGGCAAAGAGGATCAAGGCAATGCCGATCCACGCAAAAGCATCTACCGACTCCTTCAGAATGATCACACTGAAAACAGTTGCCGCCATCGGCTCTACGATGGAGAGTGCCGACGCGATCCCCGCGGGAAGGTTTTCGAGCGCTGCGGTATATAGGAAATACGGGAGGATAAAAGTCACAACACCGATCCCGATACAAAGCGGAATGGTTTCCAAGGGTGCCTTTGCCGCAACAAGTGCGATCTCCCACGGCGGCGCAACGATACACGCAATCAGCGCCATGGTCAAAAACGCATACAGCGTAAGACTTAATGAATTTCCGCCGCCGCGCATTGCGATCTTGCTAAAAATATTATATCCCGCATAGGTAAGTCCCGAGAAAGCGCCGATCAAAAATCCTAAAGGATCGAAGGCAAGCCCCGTGAGTGCCCCCGAAACGAGCACACACCCCAAAAGCATTCCCAAAACCGAAACGATCTTTGATTTGGTAAGCTTTTCGCCAAAAAACAAGACGGACACAGTCACAACGTAAATGGGAGCCGTGTACATCAAAACGACCGCCGTTGAAACGGAGGTCAGCTGCATAGCCGAGTAATAGCATGCCGCGGTCAGATACAGGCAAGCACCGCAAAAAGCGTAAAGCAGAAGCTGTCGCGGCGTTACCTTGAATGCCGAGCGACGACGCAAAAGAACAAAAAGAAACATTCCTACAAAGGAAACGACACCGCGCACCGCGGTGATCTGCAGGGTGTGGAATCCGTAGGGAGCTATGTAATGCACAAAGATCCCCGAAGTCCCCCACAAGATCCCCGCAATCACGATATAAATAAACGCTTTGGTTTTCATGGATACCTCAAATGTAATAATTTCATGATATTGCCCTTACAGCAAGGCATTCTCCGCCGTCTGCCAATACCGCGCCTTCGCCTCGGGGGAAAGATCCCCGTGTCCGCGGTTGGGAACCCTTACCAGCGCTACGCTCCCATAGGGACGCATCGCCTCGACAAAACGAAGGGAGTGCCGCTCGATATTCACGGCAGTATCGTTCTCACAATGAAAGACCGTGTAAGAAATTTTTGGCATTTTGCCGGCAAGATGCACGGGAGAAGAGGAGCGCAACGCGTCCTCCAGCGTTCCCTCATAAGTAAAAAAGGCACTGTAAAGGGTACGGGGAAGATCGGGGCGCTCGGAAAAGTGATAAACAAGATCGCAAACAGGGCAATTGGTCACGCACGCGACAGGCGTAATTTTTGCGTATGCGCAATACACCAAGGCGCAAAGCCCGCCCATGCTAACACCTGCAGAAACGATCTTGGGCGCGGAAAGTTGATAGCGTTTGCACAAGACCTCGATGATCTCGTCGACGTATGCAACCGTGCTTTGGTTCATCCAGCACCACGGGTTGTAATAAGGTACCAGATAAACAATTCCCTTTTGCGCGTACTCGATAGCGATCGTCGGGTCATCCTCGATCATATCCCGGAAACCAAGGCCGAGAAAATTGAGAACGATCCCACGGATCTCGCCTTTCACCAAACGGTCATTGGAATAGGTAAAGCTTCTTAACGTTTCGTAAGTGATGATCTTTTCCATACCAATTCTCCTATAAATTCAAAATCTCTTCCACAGGAACACCCTCGGCGTCGGGCATTGAAAAGCCCAAAGCGCGTGCGATGGTGGGCGCATGGTTTTTCAGATCACCGTGCTCCACGGTGACACCGCCCTTAAAGGACGGTCCCATAGCGATGAACGTAGGCTGGGGGCCTCGATCGGGGTCGTGCCCGTGTGTCCCCTTGGAAAAGCGATAATCCGAAGCATCAAAGCCACGCACCAAGGGGCGTGTAAGCCACTCGCCAAAGCCCGTATAGCCATCGCCCTCAAGCACGAAGGAAAAATCTCCGAAAAGGCCGTATTTCTCCCGTGTTTCCTCGGCAGTATATACACGCATAAATCCGTAAATGCCCTCCTTTGCCATATTGGAAAGCAATTGGTAAACATCCCGATACAGTCCTTTGTCGTTTTTGTCGGCAAGGTACACCTGTGCCGATGCGCCCGTGCTTTGGACCCACGCGCGAAAGGAAACGGCATTTCCCGCATCATCAAGCGTAAGATACCCCGCATCAGCAAGGTAGACGTTGGGAGAGATCACGCGCGTGATATTGATTTGTCCGTGATCGCTCAAAAGAACAAAATCGGTGACGTCTGCGATCCCTGCCGTCTCGGTTGCATCAAAGAGCATTCCAAGCCAGCGGTCGGTTGCCCGAAGCGCTTCCTCTACCAAAGGTCCAAAGACTCCGCTTTTGTGCCGTGCCGAATCCACAAAGGAGGGATGGGTCAGAAGCAGATGCGGCTTGTATCTTTTTATGATCTCGGCGGCGCAAAAGGCTTGCATCTCATCCACGTCGGGATGTTGATTTTTCCAACCGAAGCGGCGTACGCCCTCTTCGATCAGATCCATTACGTTTTCCCTCGCGCCAAGGCGCCGATAAACGGAAAGAGGCGCCTCCTCGCTCCCCACAAAATCTCCGCTTAGTGCGTTGGGAACAAGATAATCGATAAACGCTTCCCCGTGCGAGGTCAGAGGCCAGGTACACGCGGCGGTAGTAAGCCCTGCCCGTTTGGCAGCCTCGAACAACGTTTCGCATCTCATTTGCCCAAGGTCGTTGTACCATGCAGAGCTTCCGAATTGCGGGTCAGCGGCATCAAAAACGGTGTTGTTGACGATGCCCGTTTTCCGGGGTGCCGCGCCACTCATAATGGTAGCATGCGCCGTATGCGTGACGGAGGGATAGGTGGAACGCACGCGCCGAATCAGCGCACCGCTCTCCAACAACCTTGCAAAGTTGGGAAGATCCTTTACGTACTCCAGATCCTCATACACCAGCGCATCCACGCTGATAACGATCAAATGCCGCGCCATAGCATCTCCTACACGTTTCTCTTAAAATTGCCAAACACCTCGTTCACCTTTTCAAAGGTGGCAAAGGTGTCGGGATAACTTTTGATGATCTTCATCATCTGACCGATCTGCCGCTTGTTGATGATACAGACAAGCATATATTTTTCGGTGTCGGAATACACACCGCGCACGTCGATCTTGGTAACGCCGTGCTTTAATTTTTCAATCATTTCGCTCGATACCTCTTCGGGATGTGAGGTAACGATCTCAAATTTATAGCCGTTTTTAATACCGCTCAGTCCGGAATCTACGATCAGATTGGCAATGAAGAGGTTTAACAGCGTACAGATAACGGGAGTGACCTTCATTCCGTACACGAAAAAGGCAACGAAGACGACCGAGGCGTCCATGATAAAGGAAACGTAGGCAATGTTGGTTTCGGGACGCATCCGCTTGATCAAGGCGGAAATCCCATAGGTACCGCCGCTGGCACCAAAGCGGCGCAGCATTAAGGAAAAGCCAAATCCCGACACCACACCCGTGGCAATGCAAGCAAACACGACGTTAAAATCCTCTGCATTGTTGGCGGCGCTGTAAGGGAGTGCACCAAGCAGCGTATACAGCTCGGGCATGAGGGATTGGGTCAGCATGTAAACCGTTAGCATCAGCCCCAATTTTTGATTGATAAAGGCGCTGACCAGAATAAAAATGGGAAGATTGAAGGCGATCATCAAGAGGGACCAGCTTGCCCCCTCTCCCAAAAAATGATAGGTGATGGTTGCAAGGCCTCCGACACCTCCCGGCGCAAATCCGTTGGAGTTTTGGAAAAAGAAGTAAGCGCTTCCAACGACGATACCCGCCAAGAGTGCATAAAGCACGTCCAAAAGAAATATACCAACCGTTTTTTTTGTGACCATAAGAGGGCTCCTTTTTGGCATGGAATCAAGCCGAAGCGGCATCTCTTTTGCCGTGGCCCATCCTATTATACTGCACGTATCCGAAAAAGTCAATCGACGTTTCAAAAAAAACGACCTGCCCGTTTTAACGTCCCCTGTCGCGTTTCCTTGCGTCGAGCATGGGCTTGACAGCATTGCAGACCGAAAGATAATCGTTGGTAAGTACCGTATCGATCCCCATTTCAAAATAGCGCTTTGCCTCCTCGGGGTCGTCCGCCCAAAAAACGTTGCACAAAATTCCGTGAGCGTGCGCCTTATCTATGCTTTCTTGGTTGAAATAGGGCTTGAAGAGCTGCACCTTGTAAGCTCCCAGAGCAATGGCACGGTCGACGATGGACATAGGATCCTTATTGCCGTCCCATCCAACGCACACACGCAGGTCGGGAGCGTATTCTGCCACGCGGCGAATGATCTCGTCTCTCACAGCCATGAAATAGATATGCTTTTCGCAATCGTACTTACGTACAAGCGCCACGATCTCCTCGATCATCGGGTTTTCGACCTCGCATTCCCAAAGCTTAACGTGTACGTTCATGATCACGCGTCCTCCAAATTTTTGAAGGATCTCCTCAAAGGTGGGAATGCGCAAGCTCTTGAATTTTTCTCCGTGCTTCACACCGAAGTCAAGGTGTAAGAGTTCCTCGTAGGTATGCTCGTAAATCTTCCCTTCCCCGTCGCTCACACGCTCCAGCGTGGAATCGTGGCAGGAAACGAGCACGCCGTCCTTGGTCGCCCACAGATCAAACTCGATCTCCTCCGCCCCCAGTGCAACCGCCGCACCGAACGCGGGCATACTGTTCTCGGGCGCAACCGTATTAAAGCCGCGATGCGCGCAAAGGCGAGGATAGGGCATTACGCCATCAAAGGGAACGACCGATGCGCCGCCGTTTCGATAGAGCCAGGGGCGGCGTCCCTCCTCGATGTATTCGTAATGAGACTTCATCCGTCCCATGTGTCCCGCGGGCTTGTAATATTTGCTTTTTGGGTCAAACTCGCAAATACCGAGCCCTACCCTGCTTTCCATGTTCAAAAGCATCTCTCCGTCGGGAGCGACCACCATACTGCATCCGCAAAGCTTTGCATCCTCGGAAAGCGACACCGACGCACGGACAAGATAGGCATTTGTCTGGTAACATAGAAACTTGTTGATGATGGAAAGCGCCTCGTGACGGTCGGTACGTTGCAGAGAGCATCCAATGATGATATCCACGTTCTCGCGCGCCACACGGGCAAAGTTTTCGTAAAAATAAAAGTCGTAGCAGGTCATAAAGGCAAAGCGCAAGCCCTCCAGCTCCAGAATATACGGTGCGTGATATTCATAGCTGTAGGCAACGTCCAATTCGTGCCCGCCTTCCTCGTCACGTTTGACCTCACTCGGTGCGGGATGCTCCTTGAAATAGGTGCCGACGATCTCCCCCTCGCGGTCAATGGCATAGGTCGTATTGCGCACGCCGTTTGCGGTGGGATACCCCGCGTTTACGAACAGCAGGGAATGACAGCGCCTTGCCGTTTCCCTTGCCTTTTGCAGCAACACGGCGTTGTACTTTTCCACCGCACCGTAAAAGCCGTTCTTTCCCTGCACGTCCGCCGGGGCGTCGCTGTATTCGGGCAGGACGATCAGATCCATGCTTTCGTCGCATTCATCAAGCATAGAAAGCAATTTTTCAAAGCATTCCCCTACGTCACGGGGATCAAAGGAATAATGGGGCTGAATGACACAAGCTTTCATAGTATATCTCCCAATGTATTTAGGATCTCACCCAAGCCGTTTGCTTGGCGGATGCCCGTATTGCTTTTTGTAGAGCCTTGCAAAGTATCCCGCATCCTCAAAGCCGCAGCTGTCAGCAACCTCTCCGATCTGCCGGTCGGTGGTTGCAAGAAGATTGTCGGCAATCTTGAGCCTGTACACGTTTAAATACCTGATCGCGCCCATCCCCATGACCGCCTTAAAAATACGGCAAAAATGAAATTTGCTGATGCTGCACGCCTCGGCAAGCATCTCTACGGTAAAGTGCTTTGAATACTCGTCCCGAATCATTCGGACGGCAGGCTCAATAATGTTGTAATAGTGCAAAATGTCTTCGGCAGAATTTTCTTGGGCGGTTTCGCTCCCACACCTTAAAAGCTCGGCAAAAAATTGCGCAAAGATCCCAAAAATGGCAAGGCGGGATGCAGCCTCCCCTTTCCTCTCCTCCTCGGCGGCACACGCGAGAAGCGCTTGCATCCGCCCGTTTTCGGAGAAAAGATTCCCGAACACCGTGTGCTTTCCAAATATCAATTGACGCAGATCAAGCCCTGCTCCTCGAGAGCCCTCGAAGAAATCAAGCCCCAACATAAACAAATGGTATCTTCCCGTATCTTCTCCACCGTGGTCCAAGGTCGCGTGAAATTCATAGGGATTGACTACCACGATATCGCCCGCCTTGACCTGTACGGTTTTGTCGCCTACAAGAAGCGTGCTTTTTCCCTCGTAGAAATACTTGATCTCAATCGCCTCGTGGATCGCCTGTAGCGTGATCCCCGCTTCGTTCACGGCAGCAGTCCGCTCAAGATTGATCACCAGCGGAAAGCTTGGATCGGGAAAACAGATATCTTCGGTTTTTTTCATATCATCACCGCCGTTTCTTAAAACTATGTTAGCACAAAAACAACGCTTTGTCAACAAACAACACCGTAAAATAAGCAATATATTTTTAAATCTGCGTACACACGTAAAAAAACGCACCCCCGTCTTCCACCAAAACGGAGGAAGACGGGAGCACGGTACGGTATATTTACGTTTTCTTTGAAGCCTTATAGATCTGCTCGATAAAGCTGACCGCCGCAAGACCGTCCTGCGTGGTGGAAAGAAGCGCTTCCTCTCCTTGGATAGCAAGCACAAAATTTTTGATCTGTAAGGTGTGGTTTTCGTGGTTCATTTTGGTCGGGTCGGAGGCAGTCCCGGGGGTAAAATCCACCTTGCGGTTAACAAGGAAGTTCCCGTCCACGTACAGCTTTTCCAGCGTTGCGTTGACAACGGTCGCGTATCCGCGCGAGCCATGGATCTCAATTCGGCGATCAAATCCGGGATTTGCCGACGTAGATGCCTGCATTACCCCAAGCGCCCCCGAGGGATACTCGACCGCGGCAACCGCCGTATCCTCGGTCTCAATATCGTGCACCAAGGTTTTTACCTTGGCACCAAGAAGCCTTGGTGTGCCGCAAAGATAGTGCATGATATCAACTCCGTGGATCCCTTGATTCATAAGAGCACCGCCGCCGTCCATCAAAAAGGTTCCTCGCCAGGGACTTACCTCAAAGTAGGCGGGGTCTCTCCAATACTTCATATAAAGATCGCAAAAAACAAGCTGACCGAGCAGACCGTCCTCGATCGCACGGCGAAGTTCTCTGATATCCTTGACATATCTTGTCTGAAAAACAACGCCGACAAGCTTTCCCGCCTTTTTCTCGGCATCGCAAACGCGCTGTGCGTCACGGGAGTTCAACGCCATGGGTTTTTCGCAAAGCACGTGCTTTCCTGCCTCCAATGCCGCGATCGACTGATCGGCGTGCATTCCCGAGGGCGTGCAAACAATAACGGCATCGATTTCGGGCTCTCGCAGCATTTGCTCATAATCCGAATAAACGCGCGCATTGTATTTTTTTCCGTATTCCGAGGCACGCGAGGGATTGGCGTCACAGATCGCCCAAAGTTCGCAAAGCTCCGACAACTCCGAGATCGCGACAGCGTGAACGTCTCCGATCATGCCGCATCCAAGAATCGCAAATTTTATTTTTTTCATGGCCCCTCCCCTCAAGCTCAAAGACTGCTTCCGGTATTTCACACTTCCTATTTTATCGTATGGAGCACCTGTTGTCAATACAGATATTGTTTGTTTTTTGGACGATGTTGCCAAAAAACCATGTTTTTTCAAAAAGAGGGGCAAAACCTTACAAAAAAGCAGATACTAAAGCCGCGCTCCCAACACGGTATCAAAAGCGCGGCTGTAAAACAAGGATTTACTTGGAATGATTTGCAATCACGGTCTTGATTCCCTCAATGACCTTTTCAACGTGGCATTTCTCCCACGAGGGGTGCAGGAACAGGGAGACCGTTTGGTCACGCAGGCTCTTTGCCACGGGGCAAACGACCTTGGAATAATCAGCCGAGGCAGGATCGGTATATTCCCGGGACTTGAACGGAAACTGCGCCGTACCAAATCCAACGCCCTCCTGATACGCCTGTTCAAGATAGCTTTCCGGCCAGAGGATCCCGCTACAGGGAATGCCCATGGAGATCAGCTCCCCAATAAACTCCTTGGCTGTGATATCCACCACGTCAAGGTCAATGAGGATCGGATACCACCAGTACGCGTTGCGGCGCTCCTCGGTATTCACGGGGATCGCCTTGATGCCCCGCAGCCCCGACAGCGCCTGATCGTACATTGCGGCGTACTCAAAGCGTCGGGCAAGGTTCCAGTCGTCAAAGCGGCGAAGCTCGCAAAGACCGATCATCGACTGCATTTCGGTCATACGGTAGTTAAAGCCGACACGGCGATGGATGTAAGGAAGCTTTTCCTCCAGTGCCAGCATATTCATACGGGTGCGCACGTCGTAGCCGTGATCGCGGAAGGAGCGGCACTCCCATCCAAGGTCCTCGTTGTTGGTGATGACCATACCGCCCTCGCCGCCCGTGGTAAAGTGCTTGGACTGACAGAAGGAATAGCATCCCACGTCACCCACAAGTCCCACTGTGGTGCCCTTATACTTGCCGCCAATACACTGCGCGCAGTCCTCAACGACGAAAAGACCGTGCCGCTTGGCAATTTCGAGAATGGGTCCCATGTCCGCAACGACACCGTAAAGATGTACGACCACGATCGCCTTCGTTCTCTCGGTGATGAGTGCCTCAATACAGTTGGGATCCAGCGTATGATCCTCGGTCACGTCAGCAAATACGGGGATCGCGCCCGCCTGAACGACCGAGAAGGAGGAAGCGATAAAGGTATAGGAGGGGACGATGACCTCGTCACCGGGACCAACCCCCAGGGCAGACAACGCAATGTGAAGCGCCGCCGTACCGTTGGTGCAGGAGACCGCTACCTTTGCCCCCGCCCACTTGGCAAACGCCTCCTCAAATTCCATACCGACCTTACCCGTCCAGTAGTTGACCTTTCCGGAGCGCAAAACCTTTGCAACCTCATCGGGCACCTCGGGGGCAAACTGCGGCCAACCCGGAAATCCAATTTCTTCAACGCCCGATCCGTTCATTACAAGTTCTTCTTTTTTAGCCATGGTCATATCCTCTCTCTTTTATATTATTTCCCTGCTTGCATCTCGGCAACCGACTCGAGCACTGCGTCTGCCATGTACTCCAGCTGCTCGTCGGAAAGTCCGTAAAGGGGAAGGTGGGTAAATCTCTTGTAGAATACCTCCTCGCAATTCGGGCAGGTCTTGGCGATCTCGTCGGAGTCGTAGCCCATATCCTGCACGATCTTAAAGCGGTAAAGAGGACCGAAGTGGGCGATCTGCGTCACGCCCTTCTCCTCCAGCTTCTTTTTAAGCACCTGAACGTCGCCGCCGGCGCGTGCGGGATCGATCTGCAAGAGGTACATATGGTAGGTGGGCTTGATCTCATCGGTGTCAAGCTGCTGGGGAATGATGGCGTCGCACGCCTCAAATCTCTTTGTCAGATATGTGGCAGCCGCGCGGCGCTTGGCAATGATCTCCTCGTTACGGGATACCTGTAGCGCAAGACCCAACCCCTGGATCTCGGTGGTGGAGGCGTTTCCCGGCACGAAGGGGTGCTCTTTGCCGGGGATAGGTGTGATGTTATACAACCAATCCTTGATAGGACAAGAAAAGTCAAGCCCCAAGAAGCGTGCTCTCTTCATATGGGGGGTGTACCCCGGAATGGAGGTGCAAAGAATACCGCCCTCACCAAAGGAGGTGATATTTTTGACCTCGTGCATCGAATATGCACCAAAGTCGCCGATGGTACCAACCATCCTGCCCTTATACATGGCACCAAACGCGTGTGCCGCATCCTCAAGGACGACGATATTATGCTTTTTGGCAAGCTCTAAAATGGGGTCGAGATCTACGGGATAGCCGCCGATATGTACAGGCACGATCATTTTGGTTTTGGGTGTGATCTTCCTCGCAACGTCGGCAGGGTCCATATTGACCGTTCTGGGATCCACGTCGGCAAAAACAAGCTTGCAGCCAATGGCAAGGGGATACGCCATGGTTGCCACAAAGGTGATCGCGGGAACGATGACCTCGTCACCCGCCTTGAGGTTTGCGTATTTGTACGCGATCTCAAAGCCCGCCGTCGCGTTGGTCACAAAGGTTGCGGAATCGGTGCCAAGATATTCGTTGCACGCCGCCTCTGCCGCCTCTACTTGGCTCCCAAGGGAAAGCTTTCCGGGAGGGGTGGAAAGCGCATCCAGCTTTTTGACCTGTGCCCAAACCGCCTCCAGCGCGTCCTCGTATTCCTTTCCCTCGCCTTGCATAAGAAAGCGAATGATCTCCATGAGGTCGTGTACGTTATAGTTTTCTCCAACGGCCGCCCACGGTACCTTGGTCTCCCCTGTGTTGTATCGGAAATCAGATGTTTGCTTTGGCATAGTCCTTCTCCTTTTCATTTTTTCGTTCATATTTTCTTACTTCACGTGAAATATGATTCCGCTTTCATTATAACAGTTTTCCCCGCTCTCTTGCAATGATAAATTAAAAAAAGGTTTTGAAGAATCAAAAAGGTTTTTTTGAAAAATCAAAAGTTTTTTTGAAGAATCGATAAAATTTGAGTTTCAGATCCTCAAAAAAGATAACAAAACCGCCCATACCGTAATCGATATAGGCGGAGTTGCAGTGGATATAGAGCACAGATCCGTTTGCAAGATATTCGTCAATATATAAGCATAATACGTAAGGGCTTCCTTTCCTCCTCCGCCGAGATCCTTCGCATCTCTCAAGGATGACACAGCAGAGGGATCGCATGCCCTCCACTGTCTTTCCAAGCGCGGAAATGCCCCTGTGCTGTCATTCTTTGTCTTCTTTTTGTATTTCGTTCATGTATCCCGCGGTAATAATACCCGCGGGAAGAGCGACGATCGCCACTCCCAAAATCGCAGAGATCATAGTCGTAACCTTACCAACCACAGAAACGGTATAAATATCACCGTATCCCACGGTTGTCAAAGAAACCGTTGCCCAATATACCGCATCGAAAAAAGTATCAAACGTTTCCGGCTCCACGTTAAAAACAACAAGCGCCGAAAGTAAAATATACCCGATCGCCAAACCCGCCACAGCGGTCAACGATCTTTTTTGCTTTTTAAATACGGTTGCGATGATCTCAATGTTTTTGGAATAGCGAAAGCCCTTGAAAATTCTCAAAACGCGAAGTGCCCGAATAAATCGAAAGGCTTTCAATACTCTAAATGCTTCGTTGACCATAAAAACCGTTGGCAATATCGACAGCATATCAATAATCGCCATCATAGAAACGGGATACAAAAGAAAGGACGTTTTTCCTTTTGAAAGCTTAAAGTCCGCCGTAATCCACCTTAATACGTAATCGATCATAAAAATAGAGGTAGTGATCCACTCGGTCCATATAAAGAGCGGCGAAACGTCCTTAAATGCAAGAGGGATCAGACTGATCACGATCACAAGGATCATAAATATGTCGTAAATATAACTTGCGCCACTGTGACCGTCGGCTTTTTCAATCACGGCAAATATTCTTTTTCTCATTGTTTTTCTCCAACGCAAAGCCCGTTTGAGGGCATTTTCCTTTCTCCTCTGTTTTTTGCAACAGCCCCGCACCAAGCGGCACATAGAAGCATATCCCTGTTACCAAACAAACGGTATCAGCCTGTATTTTTCGAAATAACGTACTTATAATCTGCCTTATATTCAATCATCGGGATTCTCCTTTTGATAGGTTATACCGTACCGCGGTAAAATGAACTTTCGCGCCTTGCTCAAAACTCACATTTATCCCAACGAATTGGTAAAGTTTTTGCTCCGCAAAAGTGAAGTTGTTTGCCAATTTGCTTTGCAAATTTCCTCACAGTGAAGTTTTGCTCGCTATGCTCGCAAAGTGAAGTTAAGTTCGCCCCAAAGTTACTTCTAACTTGCGCCGCACGCGGCGCAAACTTCACT
>JAZNEQ010000017.1:0-3751 GCA_045588715.1 Eubacteriales bacterium
CATCAACAAGGCTCTTGAAAACCTTTAATTAACACAAAAATTAGAGGCTGTCTCAGTTAGATGCAGAAGCCGTTTTGAGACGAACATCGCCGTACAGGAATAGCTTAAATGGGCTCGAACCCATGAGCCTCTCGGCGATCAATTTCCGTGCCTTTTTGCGTGACTCGGCTTGAAAAGTCCACACTTTTCTGCACCTCGCCACACAAAAATTCATCGAAAATTGCTTCGCCGAGAGGTGCGAAGCAGTTTTGAGAGAACAAACGGTGCGGAGAAACAAGAAAAAAAGGCGAAGCAATATAAGATATTGCGAGTCTTTTTGACGCAGTTAATCCAATCGTTTGCCTCTCAAAACCTCGTTGGTTCGAGTCCCGTTTGGTTACGCTTTCATTATATCCCTACGCGACGAGCACATCAATATACGTTTTTAAAACATCTTGACAAAATTAATATAAAATGCTACAATATTAAAAAAAGGGAGGAGGGATCGCATGAGCCTGATCACACTAAAAACGTTGCCGCGCATCAAATTTGCGCACACCTACTCCGCCGAAGATTATCATACCTACCAGCCCCCCAAAAACGGCATTATTGAGGTCACTGTCTGCACCGAGGGAAAATTGATCCTTGAACAAAACGGAAAGACGTGCGTTTTTGAAAAGGATATGGTAGCCTGCTCTTTTTTTGACTCCCCGCGAAAAATATCTATCGAGGACTACCACTGTCACCACACCGTTTGCTTTGTTGCGGAATACGAGCATTCCCTCCCCTCCCTGCTTATTCTTCGCGACGAAGCAAGGGAATGCTTGCGACTCATCGACGAGATCATAAAAACCAATCTTCACACGCCCGAGGATTCGCACAAATTAACAGGGCTCTTCCTTTTGCTGCTTGGCGAGGTAGAGCGGCTTTATTCGCACCGTAATTCCGATGGATTCAATGCAGGGGAGCTGTACGTGCGCCGCGCAAAACGCTATATTTACGATCATATCAAAGAGCCCATTGCGCAAAAGGACGTGGCGGCAATGCTTGGCATCACCCCCGAATATCTCTGCACAATATTTAAAGAAAGCGAGGGGAGCTCGCTCATTCGCTTTATCAACGAAACCAAGCTCACGCTCATTCGCAACATGATGGAAAACGAGCAGATCACGCTTGCCAAGGCGGCACTGCAATACGGCTTTAGCGACCCGAACTACGTAAGTCGACTTTACAAGAAGTATTATAACGAACCCATCACGCAAAGCGCCAAGGCAATGAAGAATACAAGGGCGTAAAGACGGCACTCCAAACCGTTTATGATGCATATAAAAAAAGAAGGCGTCTCAAATTGCAAAACGCATTTGAGACACCTTCTTTTTTGTTAAACGATGGGATCAGGCACTTGTATTTACTTGGAACACTTCAAAGCCCATATCCTCGAGCGTTACGCCCATTTCGTAATACGCCGTTGCCCAATCCAGCCAATCCACAAGATTCACGGCAACCCGGCGGTACAGCTCGATCAGCTCCGTCTGGTCCCAATATGCCCCCTTGTAGGAGGTATAGGACAGGGGCGTACCGTCGGTAAAGGCAGAGGCATCGATAACCCCGGAGGTCTGGTTTTGTTTTCCGCTCAGGGCATACGTCGCATAGTACAGATACTCCGACGGATCACAGGAAAGATCGATCAGAAGATCCAAGATCGCCCCGTCTTCAAATTCCCATTCCACAAAGAGGTAGAGCGTATCTCCCGTAACCGAGTACGCAAGCGAATACCATGCGCTCTCTCCCTGATGGTCAAAGCGTACCTCATCGCTCACCGATGCGTTGGCGTTTTCAAGGACCCACGCAAGCAGCACGTCGTAGGACGTCAGATTTTGCTCGTAAAAAGCGGAAAGAGAGATGGGAGCTCCAAAAACCAAATTGTCAAGCTCGCCCGTAAAAACGGCAAAATTGAGATTTTGCGAATCTGCAAGCCCCCAGGTGTTAATACCGATCACTTCGCCGTAAGCATTGATAAGAGGTCCGCCCGAATTGCCGTGCGTGATGGAAGCGTCGTGCTGGACGTGCGCAACGCCGTCCACGTTACGGTCGGCAAAGGTAACGACTCCCTTGGAATAGGTGTTGGTCATCCCACGTGAGGAACCGATGGCGTACACCACCTCGCCCGTCTTGACGGGCTTTTTGCAAACCGTAGCGGCAACAAGCCCCGTGGCGTTGATCTTAAGCACCGCCAGGTCGATGTTCTCGTCATAGGCAAGCACGGATTCGATCGCATAGGTCTCCTCCCCGATCGTGATCTCGGCAGAATAGGCACCGTCAATGACGTGGTAATTGGTAACGATCACACCGTTGCTTTGATAAACAAAGCCTGTAGCAAGTCCTTTGGCATCTCCGTTTTTGTCGTATACCCAAATTTCTCCAACGTACTCCACCGCTCTCTCGTAAAGCTCTGTCCCGTCAAGCGGCGACAGCGCATACGCCTCGGTGTAGGAATGTCCGCATCCCGGTGCCGTGCAGGTGTATTTGACCGTTCCCTCGGCATCGCAGGTCGCGGGCGTGATCACCGTGCCCGTGCCGTATTGATGACCGCTCACGGGAACCGTTGCCTGCGCCACGAGCGTGGCGTTGCAAACCGCACAATGCGAGCCCTCGGTCTTGCCCGCGCTCTTACAGGTGGGTGCTACCGCCGCGTCGGTTACGGGCGTGTGCCCCGTTTGAGGAAGCACCTCTCCTCCCTCCAATACCGTATTGCAGACTCCGCATCTCTTCCCCTCCGTCCTTCCCTCTGCCGTACAGGTGGGGGAAAGCGCGGGGATCGTGACAGCACTGTGCCCCGTGGCGGGGAGCACGGTCGACGCGGTCAGCACAGCATCGCAAACGTCGCAATGGCTGCCAAGCGTTTTGCCGTCTGTGAGGCAGGTCGGCATCAGCGCGGGGTCGATCACCTCAAGATGTCCCCCGCTGGGAATGGAGGTTTGCTCCTCATATCCGCATTCCTCACAGACCCGCGTTTGCGTGCCCGCCACCGTGCAGGTAGACTCTTTTGTGATCTTCCAGGCAGAAAACCGATGTGTGTGCTCGGTCTGTAGCTCCTCTGTGGTTTGAGTCTCTTTGTCCGTTCCGTCCTCCCCGTAGCACCCAAAGAGACAAAGGGCAAGGCACAGTGCCAAAAACAGGGCGGATAGCAATGATCCGTATTTTTTCATACGCATAACATACTCCTTGTCGTAGCGCGAAAGCCCACGCGTCAAAAGCGGTCGCCGCACTTGCGGCGCAGTTTATACTCATATTGATACTTACATAAGATAAATAAGCGTGAAGCAAAGCTTCTCTGCTTGCATTATAGCACAAATTCCGCGCATTTTCAAGAGGGGAGGAAAAAAAGGGGATGTCTTAGCGTGATACTCTTAACGGAGTATCACGCTAAACGATGTTTGCCCTTGCGGGCAAGTGATGTTGCCTTCGTCAGTGATGTTCACTGCGTGAATGATGTTGTGCCTTCGGCACAGTGGGCAAACATCACATCACTGCGAGCTTTAGCGAGCAACATCATTATGAGCGTAGCGAATAACATCACTTTTGCGATGAAATCCTGCTTCGCAGGGTGAATCTCGAACGGATTTGATTTCGGGGCTGCTTCATTTAGCGCAGAACAAAAACACACGGATCAAATAAGAAAAAAGAACCGCTTTTTCTGTCGAAAAAAACGATAGAGAAAGCGGTTTTTAAGGTAGAAATCCATACGGATTTCAATTTTTATGTGTGTTTT
>JAZNEQ010000018.1:0-12261 GCA_045588715.1 Eubacteriales bacterium
CAGGGCACGCTGCGGGCGAGAACGCGGCCGTGGCGATCGAGAATGCTGCCGCGTGCTCCATGCACGACTTCGGTATAGGAATGCTGCGCATCGGCCATGGCCTTGAAGGTAGGGCCGTCAAGAACCTGCACCTGATCCTCCAAAAATTATAATGATGGTATTTTTTCATGCTCGCATATTATAACATACAACCCAAACGTTGTCAACCCCTTTTTTAAACTTTTTTTGATTTTTTTGATTTATCACACTATATCCTCTCGTTTTCTCTTGTTTTTGGGCTTTTTTGCACTGATTTCGCGCCTCTCATACACATTTTTTAAAACAAAAACCGTCAATTTGCAAAAAGCGAACACATTTGTTTTGTTGAAAACGCAAACAAAAAGAAGGCATCAAGGGGGAGAACATCTCTGTTTCCTTACCCTGATGCCTTGATAGATCACTGCCGATTCCCCTCGGCACGCTCTTTTAATTCTTGCAGCTCTTGCATAAATGTATCGATATCCTTAAACTCACGGTAGACCGACGCAAAGCGCACGTAAGCAACCTCGTCTCTCTCCTTCAGTTTGCGCATGACCATTTCGCCAAGCTCCATGGAGGAGACCTCCTGGCGAAGGGTGTTTTGCAGCTCCAACTCCACCTCGTTGACAAGCATGACAGCATCCACGGGGCGCTTTTGCGTTGCCTTGAGGACACCTGCCAAAAGCTTTTGCTTATCAAAAAGCTCTTTGCCGCCATTCTTTTTAATAACGATGATGGGAGACGTTTCTATTGTTTCAAAGGTGGTAAACCTTTTTTGACAGGAAAGACACTCTCTGCGACGGCGAATACTGTTTCCCTCCACCGTGGGTCTTGAGTCGATAACCTTGCTTTCGGGAAATGCACAACCGGGACACTTCATTGGATACACCTCTACGTCCGTTTTGGGCGGACCGTCCTTTTTTGAAAATTTCCTAATAATTATATCACAAAAAAAGGAAAATGTAAAGAGTTTTTTTATTTTTTATGCATATTGCAATTCCTTAACGACCTCTTCCAGCGTACAAGGTGTTACTGTCCCTCTTACGATCGCCTCGTACCATGAAAGCGCACGGGAAAGATCGGTTCCCACGTCCACCTCTTGCACCTCGCCGCCCTTTCTTACGCGGATACAAAAGCTGTGCAGCTCCTCACCTCTTACAAGCATTAGCTGATAAGTAAGATTCATCCCTCCAAAATAAACGTGCTCCTCGTGAAGCGTAATGCGATTTTGCGTATTTACCGCTGTCGATTTCATAACCCCTCCATTATTTCATAGCCCTTAGGCAAATTTATCAAATAGAATCAAAAAACGCTTTGTAATCATTTTATCACACGACCGTTTTTTAGAAAATTAAGAAAAAAGCAGCTTTTTTGTAAATCTTGCATAGCACAGCGGCGTCTTATTTGCTACTTTCCTTTCGCCTTTGTATATCCATTCAAATAAATTGTATTTACATACACAAAAGAAAGAGAAAATTATTTTTAAAGCATAAATTATGCAAACGATCCAAAAGATGACAGCCAACCCATTATTTTTGCATGGAATGTTTTTAACTTATATGGTACAATGATATTATAAAAAGCATCAACCGCACAAGGGGATTAAAAAGCACACTATTATACGTTTTTGCTAAAATTTATAAATACTCAAAAAGGAGGCGCTATGCAAAAGAAGAAAACCGATTATTCCCCCGGAAAATATTCTAAAATGATCCTACATATCGAAATGCCACTGACCGTTCTTTTTGCGCTGATCTTTCTTCTTTCCTATTTGATCGCACGGGAGAACGATCCCGTCTATGCAAATTTGTATTATCCCTCAATGGTAGTATATTTGTTTTATCCGATCGTGATCACAACTTTCAGTATTTTATTGATAGAGCGTTTGGAAAGAGGCGATTAAAAAAAGTCCCCATATCAAAAGCCAAGCAGGCTTATTGATATGGGGCACACTTAAAATTCGGATTCCAATTCTAAAATTCTTCTCTTTGCCTCTTCAAAATCAAGCGCATCTTGTGCGTAAGCACTTCGCAAAAGCGCGGGAGGAATATAATCGTCGTATTTTTCAAGGATGGGGATCTCCGATTCCTGTACCAGCGAATCGGCAGACTCCGTACCGTTTTTGATTCGGTCAAGGAGTGCGCACGTCAGCTCGTACTCGTTTCCCCGTGCCATTTTAAAGGTGATAAAATAGCATCCCTCGTATTCTACAGCTGTGATCTGGAGGTCTCTTGCTACCCTTTTGAGCATTCTGCGCATTGCGCGGAAGGAACGGGTACCAAGCCATGGGAACATACAGAAAGAATATCCGCCAAGATGAACGATGGAGGACGAAAGCATGCCCGTATTGTGGGCTACGTGCCGCGCCTGCTCCAATCTTTTTTGTGCATTTGGCTTTAGATAAGGATACACGGTATCCTCCTCAAGCACCTGCTTCATACGGCGAAGGATCTTGGTATGCACCTCACCGAAGTCTCCCGGCCAGGAGACCTCCATCTTCCCTTCCACGCCCTTCACGTAAACGAGCTTATGTTGGATATCCAGCTCCTCAACCTCCCATACGCGCCCGGCAAGGGCAAAGCGGTCGCCCACCGGCGGCGGGGTCGTGATCGTTCCGATCTCATCGGCGCCCGAACGTACGGTATAATCCTCCGAATCCTTAAAGACCGCATAAAACTTAAAGGAGCGCAAGAGTCGTTCTCCCGCAAGGCCTATGATCAGCGTCTTTTCATCGGTCATTTCCAAGAAATCATTATTGAGCATAGATACGATCAGTGCTTTGTAATCCTCACGCGGAACACCTGCAAAGGGCGGTAGGGACAAAACGCGTTCGGCAAGGCGCGAAAGCTTTAATTCCCCCGAGGAAGCCAGCACACACAGAGTTTGATGGAATAAAAGGCTGTAAGGAAGCACCTTGGTACGCGGTGGCTCGATAAAGCGCTCCTCAATGTAAAGCTGCACGATGGCGATCGCCTTGATCAACTCCCAGGGAATGAGCTGCGGTAAGGGGGTGTTTGGAAGCGGATCCTCTTCTCTGAAAACCATCATCATTTCGGGAGGCTGTCCGCGTCTTCCCGAGCGTCCAAGACGTTGCAAAAAGCTCATAACGGAATTTGGAGATTGGTTTTGAAGGATCCTTTCAAGGCGCCCTATATCGATTCCAAGCTCCATCGTCACCGTGGCACAGGTGACAGCCATCGTCTCCTCGTCCTTCATCTTTTCTTCTGCTTCTTCCCTGATCGAAGCGGAAAGATTTCCGTGATGGATCAAAAACACGTCCGGGTCGCCGCGCATTTTTGCAATTTGACGAAGGGTAGCGCAAACGTATTCGGTCTCCTCTCTCGAATTTGAGAACACAAGAGATTTTCGGTCGCTGACGCAATCATACATAAAGGAGTATCCCGCATCGTAGGAAAGGCGAGCGGGTCCGTCCTCGGCCTCCTTTGGTTCGGTTGCCTGATCGGTTTTGGAATTTTGAATATAAAAATGCTCCATTCCCAAACGCCAACGGATCTTCCCTTCCTCGATCTTGGGAACGTCGGTCTGTCGGTTGCAACCGGCAGAGAGCCACGCTGCACAGGCTTCGGTGTCTCCGATCGTGGCAGAAAGACCGATCCTGCGCGGATGATATCCGATCTTTTGCGCAATTCGTGAAAGCTGACAAATGATCTGATTTCCACGATCGCTTCCCGTTAAGGTGTGTACCTCATCGATGATGACAAAGCGCAAATCTCCAAACAGCCTCACGATGTCGTTGCTGCGATTGATCAGCATGGACTCAAGTGATTCGGGCGTCATTTGTAAGATCCCCCGTGGGTTTTCAAGCAACTTTTTCTTATGCGATACAGAAACGTCCCCGTGCCAATGTGTCACTTGAATTCCGCTTTCTTCCAAAAGCGCCTCTATACGGTAAAACTGATCGTTGATCAAGCTTTTAAGGGGCGCGATATAAAGAACACCAACGCTGGAGGGTGGATCTTCACAAAGCTGTGTAAGGATCGGAAAAAACGCAGCCTCTGTCTTTCCGCTTGCTGTGGAAGACGTCAAGAGAAGATCGTGATCGGTATCAAGAATACATTCTGCCGCGGCAACTTGAACGTCGCGAAGCGCCTCCCAATGATGTGAATATATAAATTCGCGGATAAAATCCGGAAACCGCTCGAAAATTTTACTCATACCTTACCGCGAAAGCATCCGCGCCTCCTTTTTGGGATCATATACCTTTTATTAGAATTCAATATCGTCGATCGAAAAAACTTTCCGCTCCGCGGACTGATTTTGAGGAGCGATCTCTTCTTTGCGCACTTCCTCTGCATCATCGTCGGTTTTAAGCGTTACGGCACTTCCCACAACCGCCTCAAAGGATACATCCGGGTTTTGCATAAGGATATTGAGCACGGTCATGTAGTCGCGCAGCATTTCACGTGGGGTGATCATGCTGTCAGCACCCGCACGCTCAAGACAAATTTGCAAAAACGCAAGCATTTGATCCTCTGTGATCCTCGGCTCTCTTCCGTAATTTTGTGCATAAAGCTTGGTGATTCGTTGAATCAAGGCAAACAATTCCTCATCCGAAAGCCGACGCAAGCGGATCACGGGACCTATCATATTTTTAAAGCCCTCCAGCGCAAAGCGACTGTCACAAAGTCTGCTTCGAAGCGCCTCGTAGCTGAAAAGCCCCCTGCGAGTATCCTCCAAAAATTGCGGCGTGCCCCCCAAAACCAAAGCCAGCCCCGGCGCGCGTCCTTGTAGGGTGTCATTAAACATGGAAAGGATCTTTTCATAGTTATTTTCGCGGCTGACGCGGTGCGAGATCTTATAAAGATTTACACATTCGTCAATAAAGACCACAAGCCCGCGGTAGCCCATCGCGTGAGAGAGCGATGCCCAAAGCTTTAGAAAATCGTACCAGTTGTCGTCATCTATGATCACGGAAACCGACATTCCAAGCTCTTGTCTTGCCTCGGTCTTTGTGGAATATTCGCCGCGCAACCAACGAAGACATGCACTTCGCTTATCATCATCTCCCGAAACAAACGCACGGTAGTATGCGATGATCACGCGTGAAAAATCAAATCCCCCCACCAAAAACTCCATTTCACGAAGCTCATTGGTCACACGGCGCGTCAATTCTGCTTCAAATCGTGCGTCCTCCGGCGAGATCCCCTCTTGCATAACGGCATCCTGGAGTGAATTGATCCACCGCGCGATGATCTTTGGCAACGCCCCACCGTCGGGCGAGGATTTGGAGGCGAGATTTTTCATTAGCTCACGGTAGGTGGCAACACCACTTCCACCCGTACCGTAAAGACGGCGCTCGGGAGAAAGGTCGGCATCAGCCGTTAAAAAATCACGCTCCATGGCATACCCGCGGATCAGTTGCATCAAAAAGCTTTTTCCGCTTCCGTAGCGGCCGATCAAAAAGCGCATTGAGCCGCCGCCTTCGCTTACGTTTTCAAGATCGGAAAGCAACGCGGCGATCTCATCCTGCCTTCCAATTGCAATATAAGGTGCCCCTGCGCGCGGCACGACCCCTGCTGAAACAGATGCGAGAAGCGAGGTCAATATTCTTTTCGGCACTCTTTGAGGGCACGCCGTTTGATTGATTTCCATTTTAATCGTTCCTTTCAAATTTTAAAAGCTCCCTGACGGTTTCAAGATAATCGTCAAGCACGGAAAAGCCGTTTCCGCTTTCCTCAAGCAAGATATCGCCAATATAATCGGCAGCGATTTCATTGATCTTGTCCGCTACAATCTCAGAAGGCAAAGAAAGCATTGCCGCACACTTATGCTGTCCGCGGATATCCTCGCGCAGCACAGCGGACAAAAAGGGATAATAACGTCGCAAAGCGCCTTCCATATCGCTCTCTCTTCGGATCACCGCATCCTCTTCGGCACGTCCCGATTCCTGTCTTTTGATCGCTTCGGCACTTTCTGCTTCGGCAGAGGGATCATCTTCATCCTCAAACGCCTCAACCAGCCGTTCGGTAGTTTGCCAGGAGCGTTCTTCAATTTGCTTTGCAAGCTCGCGCGAAAACTCCTTTTTGGGGAGCTCGTAAAGCTTTTCGTAGGCCTCTTGCGGCTTTTTTTCCGGGTTGGCGGTGCGTTTGGGAAGCACGGTGGCAAGATATGCATCAAGACACTCGCGCAGCTTTACAGGAAGCGCATAAATGCTAAGACGTGAGCGGATCCCAAGGGAGAAGCGCAATTGATTTTCGGTATACTTTACGATATCTGTGATCAGATAGCGCAGATCGTGCGAGCAATGAAAGGAGCTGTATTCCACAGCGATCTGCCGTTTGACGCGATAGGCGCAAAGTGCACCGTTATACGCATCTCTTACCATACGGCTTGTATCCATTCCCTTAAGATGGAGCAAGGATCCATCGGGGGTCATGCTCTCCAATGCTTTTTTTGCGGCGCCGAGAATGATTTTTTCAAACAGTCGCTCATTTTCTTTGGTGCAGAATTTACTCTTGTGAAAATCATAATTCGAGCAAAAAACAAGCAATCCGCGCAAAAGTCCGTCCTCACCCGACGCGGTGATATAAAATTCCTTGAGCGAGCAACGCGACATCGCCATATATAAAAGCTTTCCGCGAAACGCATCGGGGGGCATGAGATGATGGATCATGGCATGATCGCAGATCCATTCGGGTAAATAGCTGTCTAATTGATGAAAAACATCCCGATATTCGATCCAAAGCTTACAAAGCTCCCCTTGTGTATACAGGGGATCTGTTTTTTCGGAAAGGTTGATCAACTCGTACGCATATAAAAGAAGGTAAGAATAATCGGTTGAAAGGAAGGTACCCTGTTGAAAGTTTTCACGCCACCAAAGGTACCATTCAAGCTGTGCGCGCGTCATCTGTGTGTATTGCGGAACGTAAGAAAAGAAAGGAACGTGAGTGCACTCCTTTCCCTTGATCGGCAAAAGGCGCTCCGCGTCGCGGATAAAGGAATCGTAATAGGTGTGAGAGGTATGTGGGCGAAAGATCCTGACCGTTTGGAGCAAAGAATCCTTGGGAAAATATTCATCGTCCGCCACCCTTTCGCATCTCCGTTCTTCCTCGTTGTGCGGCGGAATAAAATGCCGTTTGGGAAGCGCTTCTCCCGTGGCTTCTTTTGAGGATGCGCTTTGATTTTTGGGCTCTAATACGATCTCGGTCGTTTCGGTATCCGCACTGTAATGCACGGCACGTTTTGGCGGGATCAAAGCATCAATGTCCCAAAAATCGTCCTTTTCGCGATCCTTTTCCCGAATTTTCTTAAAATCCATTCGCCGCTCCCCCCCTTTCTTTGGAATATTTAATTTTAACATAAAAAATACCGTTTGTCAATTCTTTTTCATCCTTATCTTTTGTTTGTTTGAAAAAAGGAAAATTGTAAAAAAATACAAAAAATGCGAAAAATATACTTGACAAACTCCAAAAAAGTGATATAATAAGGCTCAAGATAAAAAAGGCATTGACCGGAATTGAGTACCGATTCGTTTCTTGCATACAGAGAGCTGCCGTTTGGTGCAAGGCAGATGCAAACGAAGCACGGGAATTACGCTCCGCGAGCTGTGCGACGAACGCCTTCGGGCTTATAAGACGCAACGGGTAGCTCTGTTAAAGGCTTCAGGGTATGATAGTACTCGGTGAGGTCCGTAATCGTAAGATGCGGATAAATAGAGGTGGTAACACGGTTTTTTTTCGTCCTCTCGGTCTTTTGACCGAGAGGCGTTTTTTGTTCCCTTCAGAAGCGCGCATCTAAAGAGAACGAATAAAATACAAACAACCCCAAAGGAGAAAAAAAACACTATGGAATGGATCATCACAGCAATGCTTATCGTCTTCTTCGCAATTATGATCGGCATTGGCGTTTATTGCCGTCGCAGATCGACCGACGTGGGAGGCTTTGTTTTAGGCGGCAGAAGCGTAGGCCCCTGGCTTACCGCCTTTGCATACGGCACTTCGTATTTTTCAGCGGTTATTTTCGTTGGTTATGCAGGACAGTTCGGCTGGAATTTCGGTATCGCTTCGACTTGGATCGGTCTTGGAAACGCGTTTATCGGTTCCCTGCTTGCTTGGGTCGTTTTGGGTCGCCGTACCCGTATTATGACGCAGCATCTTTCCTCCAAAACTATGCCTGAATTCTTCGGGCAGCGTTTTGATTCCCCCATGCTTAAGATCATTGCGTCGGTTATCACCTTTGTATTTTTAATTCCCTACACCGCCTCTCTTTACAACGGTCTTTCCCGTCTCTTTGCTATGGCTTACGAGGGGTTGGATTACTCTGTATGCGTAATCGTTATGGCGGTATTGACAGGCGTCTACGTCCTTCTTGGCGGATACGTTGCCACAGCGATCAACGATTTTATTCAGGGACTTATTATGCTTGGCGGTATCGTTGCAGTCATCGCGGCGGTCCTCAATGCAAACGGCGGCTTGATGGGCGCTATGGAGGGGCTTGCGACGGGAGAAAACGGCGGTTGGGAGTACACCTCTTTCCTTGGTGCCGACCCTATCTTCCTCCTCTTTGTGGTGCTGCTGACCTCTCTCGGCACGTGGGGGCTTCCTCAGATGGTTGGTAAGTTCTACGCCATTAAGGACGAATCCTCTATTAAAAAAGGAACGATCATTTCCACGGTATTTGCCGTGATCGTTGCAGGCGGGTGCTATTTCCTTGGCGGTTTCGGTCGTCTTTATGACGTAACGGATGCCGTGAAGGGTGGCGACTTCGATGCCATTATCCCCACAATGCTCTCAACACTCTCCCCGATCATTATCGCGATCGTCATCGTTTTGGTGCTTTCCGCTTCGATGTCAACGCTTTCCTCTTTGGTATTGACCAGCGGATCGACCGTTACGCTTGACTTCATCGCCCCCTTGCGAGAAAAGAAAAAGCCCATGGGCGAAAAATCAAAAATGCTTTGCATCCGTCTTTTCATCGTTCTCTTTATCGTAGTTTCTGCAATTATCGCGATCAACCAGCATCACAACAAAAATATTTTGATCGCACAAATGATGGGAATCTCCTGGGGTGCTCTTGCAGGTGCCTTCCTCGCCCCCTTCCTTTACGGTCTGTACTGGAAAAAAACCACCAAGGCGGCAGTGGTCACCTCCTTTGTGTTTGGTGTAGGGCTTGAGATCGTACAGCTTTTCGTATCCTTGAAGATTATTGACGTGTCCACACTTCCCGTGCTTTCCTTTGTATTTAAAAACTCCCTTTACTCCGGTGTTTTTGCAATGGTAGGTGGGCTGATCCTGGTTCCCCTGGTCAGTCTTTTGACACAAAAAACACTTCCCAAAAACGTGGAAGAGAAATTTTCTTGCTATCGGCGCACCGCAACGGTTGAGGTAACCGATTCTCTCGGCGAAGAAAAATAAAGCAAACAAAAAAACGAATCCCGAGGGGCGACTTACGTAGCCCCTCGGGATTCGTTTTTAAGATCATTCATCGTCCTCTGTGTGCTTTTGCTGTAATTGCGCTTTGAGCATCATATCCTTGACCTTCATAAGGCGTGTGGTGTTTCCGCGCTCGTTTTCGTCAAGCTTCATTTTAATGGATTTGATGGTTGCGAGATATTGCGGCATTAAGATATATTCAAGCGCATTGACACGGCGACGCGTGCGCTCGATCTCCTCTGCTAAGAGCTGTGCCGTTTTTTCCAGCTCAGCCATTCGCAACAGATCCTCCATAACGTTGCTCAATTCTCTTAAGGAATCGTCCAGGTCTCCCGAGGTAAATGCAAGTCCGTAATTGTAGCTGTCACTGCCTCCTGCGGACTGTACCTTCATTTGGAATACGGGAACGGTAACGCTCATCACATTTTTGTAGTCGACCGCAAGCTGCCCCTCCTTTTTAGGGCAGATCAATGCTTCCTCCAGCATCTTGGGGCTGCTGACAGCCCCTGCCACGGTAAAGGAGCGATATACGTCGGAAAGTGCCTTTTCTACTCGCTCTCTTAAAAGCTTATCCTCACGAACAACGTCCAAAAACTGTTTCATCAGCTCATCGCGCTTATCCTTCAGCAATTTATGCCCTTTGCGTGCGGTCATGTAGCGGGTCTGTATCCGCTTCATCTCCATACGGGTGGGATTGACTCTGAGCTCTGCCATATCACTTGCCCTCTTCGGTCTTCCAGTATTTCTCGATCATTTCGGGCTTGATACGCTTCATTTCGCTTTTGGGAAGGATGGAAAGGAGCTTCCAGCCAAGATCCAAGGTCTCCTCGATCGATCGGTTTTCGTAAAAGCCCTGATTGATATACTCCGCCTCAAAGGCATCTGCAAACTTTGCGTACAGTCTGTCAATGGGAGAAAGTGCCGCCTCCCCCAATACCACCATCAGTTCCTTTGCCTCTTTTCCTCTTGCATACGCAGAGAAGAGCTGGTTCATGGTGCTTGCGTGGTCCTCTCTCGTCTTTCCCACGCCGATCCCCTTGTCCTTAAGACGGGAAAGAGAGGGCAAAACGTCAACGGGAGGCATATATCCCTTACGGTACATTTCACGTGAAAGAATGATCTGTCCTTCTGTAATATATCCCGTAAGGTCGGGAATGGGATGGGTCTTATCATCCTCGGGCATTGTAAGGATCGGGATCATAGTGATCGATCCCTCAGAGCCCATTTTTCTTCCCGCACGTTCATACATAGTTGCAAGGTCGGTATAAAGGTACCCGGGATATCCGCGGCGCCCCGGAACCTCCTTACGTGCGGCAGATACCTCGCGCAACGCTTCTGCATAGTTGGTGATATCCGTAATGATAACCAAAACGTGCATATCACACTCAAAAGCAAGATATTCCGCAGCCGTCAAAGCCATGCGAGGTGTGGAAATACGCTCGATCGCAGGGTCGGATGCCAGATTGATAAAGAGCACCGTGCGGTCGATGGCACCGGTCTTTTTAAAGTCGGAAATAAAGAAATCCGCTTCCTCAAAGGTGATTCCCACCGCCGCAAAAACGACGGCGAATTTATCGTCCTTATTTTTTACCTTTGCCTGTCTTGCGATCTGCGCCGCAAGGTTTGCGTGCGGAAGACCCGATCCCGAAAAGATCGGCAGCTTCTGCCCTCTGACAAGCGTATTGAGCCCGTCGATCGTTGAAATACCCGTTTGAATAAATTCGGAGGGATAATAACGTGCGGCAGGGTTGATGGGAGTACCGTTGATATCAAGGTTCTTTTCGGCAAGGATACGGGCACCCCCGTCGATCACCTCTCCCATGCCGTTGAAAACGCGCCCCAACATATTTTCAGAAACGGGAAGCTGTACGCCATGTCCCGAAAAACGAACCTTACTGTTGGCAAGGTTGATCCCTGCAGAGGACTCAAACAACTGAACCAATACGTTTCTGCCGTTTACCTCCAGCACACGACAACGGCGCACATCACCGTTGGGAAGCTCGATTTCACCCAACTCATCGTATTTCACGCCGTCAACCTGTTTCACAAGCATCAGAGGGCCTGCTACTTCTTCTATGGTTTTGTATTCTCTTATCATGGGCTTCCCTCCTATTACTCGTTTTCAGATGCGCTGACAAGCTTTTCGAGCTCAAGCGCGATCTCTTTTTTGATCTCCGCAAACTCGTTTTCATAATCCTCATTCGGCGCAGTCTTGGCACGTCCGATCCGTTCGTGAACCGGCAATGCGCATACGTCTTCAATATCCGCGCCCGCCTCGATCGCACGTCTTGCAAGATCCTCGTAGGTGAAGATCAGATCAAGAATACCGTGCTGCTTTTCAAGGGGCGTATAACAGTCGATGTCAAGAAATGCGTTTTGCTGTAAGAAATCCTCACGAATGGACTGTGCGGTATCCAGAGTAAGACGGTCATCGGGCGACAATGCGTCCATACCCACCAGCTTAACGATCTCCTGAAGATCTGCTTCCACCTGCAAGGTTTTAAGGCATCTGCCCGTATACGTCATCCATTCCTTGGAAACGTTTTTGGAGAACCAATCGGTAAGCCTGTCACGGTAAAGCGAATAAGAATTCAGCCAGTTGATGGCAGGAAAATGCCTTCTGTAAGCCAAGGAGGCATCCAATCCCCAAAACACCTTAACGATACGCAGAGTTGCCTGCGTGACCGGCTCGGAGATATCACCGCCCTGCGGAGAGACCGCGCCGATGGCGGAAAGCGCACCCTCGCGCCCGTCGGAGCCAAGACAGATCACCTTTCCTGCTCTTTCGTAAAACTGTGCCAAACGGGAGGTCAGATAAGCGGGATAGCCTTCCTCACCCGGCATTTCCTCA
>JAZNEQ010000019.1:0-30473 GCA_045588715.1 Eubacteriales bacterium
AAAACGATAGAGAAAGCGGTTTTTAAGGTAGAAATCCATACGGATTTCAATTTTTATGTGTGTTTTTTAGCCGCGCTCCCGCCCTCTGCCGTACTTTTGTACGGCGACGATGGTGGGATCACGTCTTCTGCATCTGAATGAATCAGTCCCTTTTGCCGGTCAGAGTTACTTTGCAAATGATGCCATATTATAGTACTTAATGATCTTGATCGCCTTTTCGTTTGCTTCAAAGTAAAGCACGCAACGCTTTTTCGTGTCCGGATCCTCCCAAAGTGCGGCGTGAAGGTCTTCGGCGTTTGGTGAGGAAGCGGCGAAAATGCGCTCGGTGGCGCCAAAGGCGTTGATGCGAGGAAGATTTTCTTCGTTGCAGGGGAAAACGGCACCGAGGTCGCGCAGGCGTACCTCCGTCATTTTTTTGCGAGACTTTCCGCCAAGGATCTTCGACACCGTCAAAACTCCGGAAAAAAAGGAGCATTCGTATTCGATCTCGGTGTATTTCCAGGTAAGGAATACAAGGATCCAAATGGTCAGAGGAATAAAGCAGAGGATGGGGAGAAAGCCCGTAGAGGCACCTCCGATCAAGGCAACGGCGCCCCAAAGCACGTATGCCGCGATGAAGGCAAGCTTTTTCATTTTCAGCTTTGGCGTTTTTGCCTCGGCTACCGCATATTCAAAAGGGGCACCGTTGGCGCCAAAGCCGGAATCGTTGTTCATAATTACCTCCCAATAGATGTCAAAGGATTTTTATAGGCGCTGGAATACCCATTCATTCTAACATATCTCAAAAGCGGTTGTCAATAGCCATTTTGCATTTTTTACTTGACTTTTTATTAACAATACCTTATAATGTAAAGGTAGCACGCATTTGCGTGAGATTTCTGCTTTTTGGAGGAAGAAAAAAATGAAGGCTGTAATTACGGTTACGGGAAAAGATACGGTCGGTATTATTGCGGACGTTGCCGAGGTGTGCGCACGCCACAAGGCAAACATTTTGGACATTACGCAAAGTGTCCTTTCCGAATATTTCGCTATGATCATGCTGGTGGATATCAATGCGCTTGACGTTGAATTTGCCGATTTTGTTGATGCGCTCGAAAAGCTTGGCGCGGATCGCGGCTTGGTCATTCACGCCATGCACGAGGATATTTTTAACACGATGCACCACATCTGAGGAGGCATTGCCATGATCAATACGCAGGACATTTTAGAAACCATCAATATGATCCGCGAGGAGAATCTGGATATCCGCACCATCACCATGGGGATCTCCCTTTGGGATTGCGTCAGCGAGGATATCGATCGCCTTTGCGAGAAAATATACGATAAGATCACCACACGTGCCGAGCACCTTGTACGCACGGGCAACGA
The DNA here is from genome assembly GCA_045588715.1 of Eubacteriales bacterium. Taxonomy (GTDB): domain Bacteria; phylum Bacillota; class Clostridia; order Oscillospirales; family CAG-272; genus UMGS1865. Next base: position 1,369 of record JAZNEQ010000019.1, read on the forward strand.
CATCGAAAAAATGTACGGGATCCCGATCGTCAACAAGCGCGTGTCGGTCACGCCCGTCTCGCTCATTGGCGGTGCTGCGTCTCCCGAGGGATACCTTAAGATCGCGCATACGCTTCAGCGTGCGGCAGATACGCTTGGGATCAACTTTATCGGCGGATTTTCGGCGTTGGTGCAAAAGGGCATGACCCGCGGGGCGGAGAATATGATCTCCATCATTCCCGAGGCACTTGCCGAAACGCGCAACGTTTGCTCCTCCGTCAACGTTGCCTCCACCAAAGCGGGCATCAATATGGATGCGATCGCGATGATGGGCTCTGCCATCAAGCGCGCGGCGTATCTGACGCGCGACGAGGGCTCCATTGCCTGCGCAAAGCTGGTGGTCTTTGCCAACGTTCCCGAGGACAACCCCTTTATGGCGGGCGCTTTTTGCGGCGTGGGCGAGCCTGAAACGGCGATCAACGTGGGTGTATCGGGTCCCGGTGTGGTGGCATCTGCGATCCGACGTGCGGGAGATTGTGATCTCTCCGAGCTTGCCGACGTGATCAAAAAAACCGCGTTCAAGATCACGCGCGTGGGGCAGCTGGTCGCAAACGAGGCGGCAAAACGGCTGGATACGCCTTTCGGTATTGTGGATCTTTCCCTGGCGCCGACCCCCGCGGTGGGAGATTCGGTCGCTTATATCCTTGAGGGCATGGGACTTGAGTCCTGCGGCGCGCACGGTACGACCGCGGCACTTGCCATGCTCAACGATGCCGTGAAGAAGGGCGGCGTGATGGCGTCCTCTCACGTGGGCGGCCTTTCGGGTGCCTTTATCCCCGTTTCCGAGGATGCGGGCATGATCGCGGCGGTGGAAAGAGGTGCCTTGACCTTAGAAAAGCTGGAGGCGATGACCGCAGTTTGCTCGGTAGGCCTTGATATGATCGCAATTCCCGGGGATACCGCCGAGGAGGTCATCGACGGCATCATTGCCGACGAGATCGCCATCGGTGTCGTCAACACCAAGACCACGGCAGTGCGCGTGATCCCCGCATACGGGAAAAAGGTGGGCGAATCCGTAGAGTTCGGCGGACTTCTCGGCACCGCTCCCATCATGGAGGTGGGCACCTATTCTCCCGCAAGGTTTATTCGTCGCGGCGGAAGGATCCCGGCGCCCATTCACAGCCTTAAAAACTAAAGGAGAGCCACGATGAAGCTGATGATCGCATCCGACATTCACGGATCTGCTTATTTTTGCGAGCGCCTTCTGGAGGCGTACCGCCGCGAGGGCGCGGACAAGCTGTTGCTTCTCGGCGATATCCTTTATCACGGTCCGCGCAACGATCTGCCGCGCGACTATGCTCCCAAGCGTGTGATCGCAATGCTCAACGAGATCAAAAACGAACTTCTTTGCGTGCGCGGAAATTGTGACACCGAGGTGGACCAGATGGTGCTGGAGTTTCCCATTCTTGCCGACTATTGCCTTTTATACCTTGCAGGACGCAGGATCTATGCCACGCACGGTCACGTTTACAATGAGGCAAAGCTCCCCCCGCTTTGCCCCGGCGACGTGCTCTTGCACGGACACACGCACGTGCCCGCCTGTCGGGAGCATGGGTCGTATCTTTACGTCAATCCGGGGTCCGTTTCCATTCCCAAGGAGGATTCTCCGCACGGCTATCTTATTTTGGAGGGGGAGACTCTGGAGTGGCGGGAGCTTGACGGCAGACCTTGGAAGCGTTATACACTTTCTTAAGCCTTAACGTGCAAGCAAGAAAAAATGGGAGACGCAACGCAAAAAAATGCGCCGCGTCTCCCGTTTTCTTTTTGCTCGGAAATCCATTTGCCAAAAAGAAATTTTTTCATTTGCGGATCCCCAAAAACCTTCGTTAAAACGCACAAAAAACGGGCGGAATTTTGTATTGTTTTTCGATTGACAGAAAAAGCGATTTCATGGTATAATATATTTAACTAACTTGGTAGAACTATGCCTTGCAGAAAAAACGCAAAGGAGAAGATACTATGAAAAAAAGAGTTATGGGCAGAATCATCGCATTGATACTGTCGTTTGCGACGCTTGCCTCTACAGCCGCTCTTCCCGCGATCGCGGCAGATATCCCTGCGGATACGGAAATATACGTAAGCGCGGATTTTAACAAGGCGGAGGCAGATGAAGATACGATCGATCTTGAAACCGTCACCTATGAAGATAAAAACGGAAATACCGTAGCCGCTCTTGAGGCGGTGCATCCCTACGTCGGTATTTACGAAAAGGAAGAGGACGAGACCGATCTTTACGCGCTCATTCCTTACCGCGGAGATCGGGGCGAGGGCAACTGGGAACAGTTTATCCGCCTGTCGCACCGTGCGCTCTCTGCCGAGGACGATCAGAGTGTGTTCCTCGAATTTGATATGTTTGTCACTTACGTTCCGCCCGAAGACGAGGATGACGAGACGGTTTCCGTCGTTCCCACGGTCGAGATCCAGCTGGAGGGTATTACGCACGATCCCAACTCTGCGGGAAAAACCAAGTCCTCTTATGTTCCCCTGATGCAGATCGATCTGCAGACGGGTGCCGTTAAAAATGCAAACTTCGGCTCAAAGGTCGAGGGGGTTGCGGGCATCACTCCCGGAAGGTGGGCAACGATCAAAATCGAGTTTGACCTTATGGCAGGCACCTTTAACACCTACATCAACGGAAAGCAGTATGCTGTTTACGGCAAGCTTTCTACCGGTGAAGAAGTCAAAAACGTCAACATTGCAAGCAACAGCGTTCTTCTTGCAAAGTGCAATAAGGCGGAGGACGTGTATATCGACGACGATTCCTACTACGATAACGAGATGTGCCACGTCGGTCTTGATAACGTGGTAATGTATCATAACGACAACTACAAGATCCCCGAGGTGGAGCCCACGGTCCCTTACGCGATCTTCAGCGACACCTTCGAGTCCAAGCTGGAGGGTCAGACCCCCAATCTTTTCGGTTATAAATCCGCGCCTAGCACCGCACGTGTGGTTCTTGACCCGCTTGACAGTACAAACAACGCGATCCGGGTCGATCTGGGAGCAAAGATGGCGGGGGCTTATTACCTCTGGCATTCCTCAAACAGCTATTCCGAACCGATTGAAAATGCGGTTTGGGAAGACGGATGCATTACGGGAACCGTGAAAGGCAGCACCGTTTCGGGTGTGCTGCACGGCGACAGCGACGACGAAAAGGGCAAAAGACCCACGTCGGAGGCGACGGGAAAGCTGCCTACGGTCAGCGCAAGCGGAAAGTGGTATGTTGTCACCGGCGCGTGGTTAGACGCGATGAAGGGCGGCTCGAACGTCGGTGTTGGATTGAACCCGGCGCATCCCGCGCTTTTGACTGCGGAGCACGAGACCATCGTTCTTAACGTAAGCTATTATTTTTCTCCCGATTCGGCGGGCTCGATCGAAATTCAGATGTCGGGCGGGATCCGTACCCCCGATCTGGATGCGGAAGGCAACCCCAAGTTTGATTCCGAGGGCAACGCCTTGATGAAGACCAACGACAACGTCTGGATCGATACGGTCAGGGTCGTGGCACAAAAAAACAACGACCGCCTGCAGATCTCCAACGGCGGTAACTACGATAAGGTGTGCGGTGTTGCGCCTGCCATCAACAAGGGCGAGTGGTTTACGATGAGCGTCGTCTTTAACATGAAGACTGGATACGAGGATATCTACTTCAACGGAAGCTATTCCTTCACGCTCAAGCCCAAGTCCAGTTATCAGATCGGTAGCCTTGTGGTTCCCGAGGGCGATTTTGAGTTTTATAAGATCAAGGCCAACTCTCTGAATACGGCAAAGATCATCAGAGGTACCTATACGACGAGCCTTGCCGGCTATTTCCTTGTGGACGATATCAACTTCTCCACACACGAGGTGCTGCAGGGCGAGACCTACAACAAAAAGGAAATTTGGAACTTTGACGATATCGAAAGCGATGAGGAGATCGGATTCTTCTCCAACAACGTTCCCGCAACCGTAAAATTGACGGATGAGGGAAAGATTGGAGGCGCGCATGCTTCCGCCCTCAGACTGGATATGGGCGAGCCACTCTTCAGCCCCGACCGCCCCGTACTTTGGAGCCGATCTGCGCACTTTGAGGGTAAGGCAGCGGTCTCCGTAAATCCCGACAGCATTGTAAGAAACGAGCAGGGGGCTCCGATCGCACTCTCTCTTGTCGGCTCTTCGGTGGTGTATGAAGGAGTCAACGGCAAGTTTGATATCGGCGACCCCGAATTTGGCGGATATGAGCTTGGCGCGTATGCGGATTACGTCAACTATTGGGGTAAGACCACGGTGCTCAAATCCCACGGCCTTGCCACTGCGGGAGTTACCAACCTCAACCGTGACTGGACCTTCTACAACACGGGTATTTCCTACGCGACCAAGGAAAAGCTTGCCATTGATATGGAGCTTTACTTTGCCGAGGATACCAAGGGTATGATCCAGGGCAGAATTAAAAAGGGCGTTGGTATTGCCACGGAAGGCAACACGCCGCGCGGCGAATTTTCCGATCTGATCCTTTATACCTTGGATATGACGACGGGCAATATTTACATCGGCGACGACGTAAGTGCGACGCCCGCGGGCAAGCTGGACCGCAACGCATGGAATGCCTTTACCCTTGTGATCAACATGAGAACGGGGGCGGTCGACGTTTACGCAAACCACGTGCTCGACGATGAAAACGGTAGCGGAATGCTTCCTTACGGCGAGCTTGCATTCTATGAAAATACGTTGATCCCCGCGCTGATCACTACCAAACAGCCTGAGCTGACGGGATGCGTTTTAATTGACGACTTAAGATTTTTGACGGTTTCCAAGGAAATTGTAACGATCGATTCCAAGCTTGAAAACATCGAGGAGATCACCTTCATGGGTGTTTCTATCGAGGATGAGGCATGCAAGGTCCACGAGGGCTCGCATTTGTTCGTTACCGACGATACTCCTTACGTTGAGAAGAAGTATGATACCGAGGACTATCTCGGCATTGTAAAGAGCGTATACACCGACAACGTAAAGCACACCGTTCGCTTGGGTGAGTATCCCGGCTTGCGCTTCTGCACTGCGCTTGATACCGCGCTTTTGGAGGATCTGAAGTCGGAGTACGGTGAAGGCGTTGCGTTTGGAACGCTTATCGTTCAGGCAAATGCTTTGGAAAACGTAGAAAGCTTTACCCGTACCGAGCTTCAGCGCAGCGGCATTGAGTTCTTCGACGTGCGTACCAGAGGATTTTATAAGGATTCCTACTACGATGCCGAAAGCGAAGAGCTTTTGGAAAACGTACAGGTGTTTGCCGGATCTGTCGTAGGGCTTGCTCCCGACGAAGAAAACGGCAAGCTTTCCGACGAGGTCACCGTTACCTATGCGGCGATCGGATACGTTGAGGTCTATCTGAGAGACGGAAGCGGATCGGTGGTTATCTATTCCGATGCCGTACAGACCAGTCTTGCCTTTGAGGCGCAAAAATACCTTGATAAGGTAGACGACATCAGCGATGAGGATCGCGTAACTCTGACGGCATACGCAAGAAAGCTTTTGCCCGAGGAATAATTTTATCAAGCGCTTATGCGTAGCTTACAGGGGGTGTCTCAAATGCGTTTTGCATTTGAGACACCCCCAAAGGGGCTCGGCAGATTTAGGCGAGAAGCGTCGAATTTGGGGCGATAGGCGTACAAAGGTACGGCGAGCCCCAAAGTCGGCGGTAGAAAAAGCCCGTAATATTTTGGAGAATTCCGAAGGAATTCAACCGTTCCCTGTCTCATGTTTCGATTTTTTTGAAAATGGGACTTTTTTTCTTTTTACCACGGGCTTTTTCGGTCTCGCCAAATGTGACAGCCCCTGTTTGATGCAAGAAGAGTTTTTTAGTTTCCAAGCGCTTAAGTGACGTCTTTTTATTGACAAACGCGGACGTCTTGTGATAAAATAAGTACGTTGAAAAAGATGAAGGAGATAAAAAGAATGAGCATCAAGGCTGTATTCTTTGATCTGGACGGCACGCTTTTGCCAATGGATCAGGAGGTTTTTGTCAAGGCGTATTTCGGAGGACTTTGCCGCCGTATGGCGCCGTTTGGTTACGATCCTGCCAAGCTTGTCGATGGAATTTGGGCAGGCACCGCCGCCATGGTCAAAAATACGGGCGAAAAAAATAACGAAGCGGTTTTTTGGGACACTTTTGCGAAGATCATGGGGGAGGAAATACGGGAACGCCTTGCCGATTTCGATGCCTTTTATCGCGAGGATTTTCCAAAGGTGCAAGCCTCTTGCGGTTACAATGAAAATGCCGCGCGCGTCATCGAGCGGGTGCGGGAGAAGGGCTTGCGTCTCATTCTTGCCACCAACCCCATTTTTCCGTCTGTCGCAACCGAAAACCGTATTCGCTGGGCAGGGCTTTCCCCCTCTGATTTCGAGCTTTATACGACCTATGAAAATTCCTGTCACTGTAAGCCGAATCTTGCTTATTACGAGGACATTTTAAAAGAGACGGGGCTTGCCCCCGAAGAGTGTGTGATGGTTGGTAACGACGTGGGCGAGGATATGGTCGCCGAGCGTCTTGGTATGAAGGTCTTCCTTTTGACCGACTGTCTTATCAATAAAAAGAACGTTGACCTCTCGCTATATCCCAACGGCGGCTTTGACGCGCTTTTGGATTTTATCGAAACCTTATAAGGATGATTTTATGAAAAAAGAAACCAAACAAACAATTGGGAAGCTGCTTGTTTCCTGCCTTGTCATTGCTCTGATCGTGGCGGTACTGTGGTTTGTTCTTTACCTTTTGGGCTGGACGGATCTTTCGCAGGAGGAGCTGCAAGAAATGATCAAAGGCGCGGGGATCGCGGCACCCTTGATCTATATTCTGATCAGCTTTTTGCAGGTGACCTTTGTCCCGATCCCCGGGACCATTACCATTCTGGCAGGCAATTTTGTTTTCGGCGCTGCCGCCACCTTTTTCCTTTCTTATATTGGAATGATGTCAGGCTCGCTCTTTGCCTTTGCCCTGGGGCGGTGGCTTGGAAGACCCTTTGTGGATTGGATCGCGGGGGGACACGACAAGGTGGATGAATGGATCTGCAAGCTCCACGGACGAGAAACGGTGCTGTTGTTCTTTATGTTTTTCCTCCCCCTCTTTCCCGACGACATTCTTTGCTCGGTCGCGGGTATTTTGCCCATTGGATGGGTAGGATTTATTCTTATGCAGCTCATTACGCGCCTGACCTCGGTGGGATGTACCTTGCTCTTCCTTTCGGGGGAGGTCATTCCCTTTGACGAATGGTGGGGGATCGCGTTGCTTGCAGTTGTGGGCATTCTTTGCATTCTTGCGTTTGTGATCAGCTTCCGTCATGCCGAGGACATCAATCGGGGCTTGGAGCGTTTTTCGGATAAGATCACTTCCAAATTAAAGCGAAAAGAAAAACAAAAAGAAAAGGAATCAAAGAAATAAAAAAGGGAACTGCCTTACTCTTTTTCATAAGCGAGCAAGGCACGGTATACGTTTTCGGGGCGGTGGGCATCAATGGGATTGTGACGGCTCTTCTCCCCGATCTTGATCATCCTCCCCACGTGGCGGTAGCCCAAAAACACAGGGGGAAGGTGGGTGACGATATCCTCTCCGTTTCGGTAAACGAAAAAATTTTCCCAGCGGTCCTTCCTTGCTTTTCCGTACCCCCAATACACACGCGGACAGCCAAAGGCATAGCCTGCGATCTTGCCCGAAAGATCCTTGCGGTGAAACGTGGCATACTCATGGCACAGCACTGCCAGCGCCGCCCCGTGCGAATATCCCACAATGACGATGCCGCGAAGCGACGTATCTAAAATCAAGCGGGAGAGGTGCTTTTCCACGCTCTTCCAAACGCGGACAAAGCCGCGGTGGGCATACCATCGCCCCTCCTTCATGCTTCGGTAAGGGCGTGCGGGAAAATCCAAATTGTTTTTCCAATCGATTGCCCCTTTCGAATGCTCAAAATAAACGTATAAGATCCCCTCGCGGTATTCGGTGGCGTAGTCGCCGCCGTTTTCAACGTGAATATAGGCTTTTTCAAGACAACGACAGAACAGTGTGCTTTCCTGCATAAAAATCACCCCCACGCCATCCGCAGTATATGCAGATGGCGTGGGGGGAGTGCTTTATCTTATACGGTGCAACGGTTCATTCGAACGTAGTGCGGTTGATCTTTTTTGTCATTGAGAGAGCACCTTGCCCAAGAACTCGCGTGTGCGCTCGTTTTTGGGATTTGCGAAAAACTCGGCAGGGGGTGCGTCCTCGGTGATCTTTCCGCCGTCGATAAAGAGAATACGGTCGGCGACCTCACGCGCAAAGCCCATTTCGTGCGTGACGATTACCATGGTCATGCCCTCGTTTGCCAGCTCCTTGATCAGATCCAGCACCTCGCCTACCATTTCGGGGTCAAGGGCACTGGTCGGCTCGTCAAAAAGCATGACCTGGGGGTTCATGGCAAGCGCACGGATAATGGCGATACGCTGCTTTTGCCCACCGGAGAGGGTTGCGGGGTAGACGTTTGCCTTTTCCTCAAGACCTATGCGGCGAAGCAGGCTCATGGCGCGCTCGTGCTCCTCTGCCTTGATCTGCTTTTTAACGGCAGCCTTTGCAAAGATGCCGCCTGCCTTTTTTGTGCGGAGATAAACGGGGGCAAGCATAATATTTTGAAGGACGGTCTTGTTGTTAAACAAATTAAACTGCTGGAACACCATGCCGATGTTCTCTCTGTGCTTGTTGATATCCACCTTCATGTCGGCAATGTTTTCACCGCCAAAGATGATCTCACCGCCCGTGGGATCCTCCATACAGTTGAGGCACCGCAAAAACGTGCTTTTTCCGCTTCCCGAGGGGCCGATCACGGCAACCTTTTCGCCGCGGCGGATCTCGGTGTGAATGTCATCAAGGACGGTAAGAGCGCCAAATTTTTTGGAAAGACCGATCACGCGAAGCAAAGGGGCGTTTTCGTCTTGAATCGTTTTATTTGCGTCGTTCACTTTTTGCAAGACTCCTTTCCATCAGCTTGACAAGGTAGGTAATGATCATAACGATCACAAGATAGACAAGCGCCAGCATCAGATAGGGAATGGTGTAGCTGTAGTTTGCGTCACCGATCTGACGGAACGCCTTGGTAACGTCTACGACCGCGATAAAGCTGACGATAGACGTATCCTTGACAAGAACGATAAATTCGTTTCCGAGCGTGGGAAGAATGTTTTTAACACCCTGGGGAATGACCACCTTCATCATTGAGGTCCAGTAGCCAAGCCCTACGGCGCGTGCTGCCTCCAATTGTCCCGCATCGACCGCCTGGATCCCGCTTCGCATGATCTCGGAGACGTAGGCGCCGCTGTTCATGCCGAATACGGCAACGGCAACCACCACGTTTTCCACTTGCAGATCCAGTGCGGGGAGCAGGATAAACCAACCGATGAGGAGCTGAACGACCATAGGAGTGCCGCGGAAGAAGCCGACGTACACGTCGCAAATGGCGGAAAGGATACGGGGCGCTACGTGGTATTTGGGGATCATTTTGATCAGCGCGATGACTGTACCGATCAAAATACCGATCAAAAGGCCCAAAACGGCGATGATCATCGTTGTTTGAAGACCTGTAAGTACCTCCTCATATCCCTTGTGGGTGATGAACTTGTCATAGAAAAGCTCCCACTCAATTTGGAAGTCTCCCTTTTTAAGGTTGCCAAAAACCTCTGCAACCTCCCCCATAGAGGTGCAGGCGTCAAAGGTCGCGTTGTCTCTCTTGGTGACGATGACAAGCTCTTCCGCGCCTGCGGGCTTTGAGAGAGGCTTGGAAACGATCTTCAGGGAAGGATCGTTTTCCACGGGGATCATTTGCAGGGCAACGCTACGGTCTACCAAAAGGAATTCAACCTTGCCGTCGAGGAGGGCGTCGGCGGCGTCCTGTACTTCTTTAAATTGCACGGTGTCGAATTTGCCGCGGTAGCCGTCAAATCCAAGAGCGCTGTCTCCCATGATGTACGCTTTTCCCACCGAATCGTCCATGTATCCTACGGGGTGATCTTGAAAGCCGCAGGAGGTAAGCCCCGGAATACAGGAAAGAAGTGTGAGGAGAAGGAGGGAAAGACTGATTATTTTTTTCATTCTGTTTCTCCGTATGAATTGTTCTCATGAAACTACCGGACGGTTTTAAAAACAGTCCGGTAGCAGTTTATATCGTAAGAATGGAATTACTTAAGGTCCTTAAGAATGGCAAGCACGTCCTCGGAGCTCTTGCAGCCGTCGAAGGTGGTGTTGTCCTTCTTTGCGATGATGACCTGGTATACACCCTCCTCGTAGGGGTTGGTGAAGTCAACGACCTTTTCGCGTGCGGGGTTGATGGTAAGACCTGCAAGGGCGATATCAACGCCGTTTTTACCGATGGAGGTAACGACTGCGTCGAAGTCCATGTGCTGGATGACCAGCTCAAGGCCGAGCTCGTCGGCGATCAGCTTTGCGATCTCCATATCAATGCCTGCGAAATCGGTGCCTACCTTAAATTCGTAGGGAGCGAATGCGGCGTTGGTAGCAACGACCAGCTGAGAATCCTTCTTGTCAAGATCAAGCTTTGCAGAGGTGATCTTGGTGCCCTTCCACTCCGCGGAGTTGTCGTCGTTAACGTCCTCGTAGCTTGCGTAGATGGCTTTGATGGCATCCTTCTTTTCCTCAAGGATCTTGTTGATGGAGTTGAGGAGCTGCTTCTGGTTTTTGTCAACGCCGATACCGTAGTTCTCTTCGGTAAGCGCGAAATCGATCATTTTAACGTCTGCGTTGTTTTTTACAAGGTCAGCCGCAACTGCGTTGTCGATCACAACGTAATCGATCTTGCCTGCAATGAGGTCCTGAACGGCAAGCGCGCCGTTTTCGTAGGACTTTGCGTCAACGTTTTGATACTTTTCGTAACCCATGTCGCTGTTGCCGATGAGGAATGCCTCACCCGTGGTGCCCTGCTGTACACCGATCTTTACGCCGCCCTCGTTCTGGGAGCAAGCGGAGAAGGCTGCAGCCGCACCGCAAAGCATGCAAAGCGCGAGTACGAGACTGAGAATTTTTTTCATGATGAAAAACCTCCGATTTCATATTTTTTTTACATTCTATATTATAGTGCATAAATATTCCTTTGTCAATAGCTTTTTAAAACTTTTCGGTTTTTAATTTTTTTGAAAATGTGTACAAAAAAAGGCGCGCTGACATTTTCTTAAAGAAGATTTTTTTGGGTTATTTTAACAAAAGGAATGAAAAAAAGGTTTCTTCGAGCATGCACCAAAATGCAAAAAAAGCATATCCTTTGAGTAAAGGCGTTCGATTCTTATTTGATGAATACGTGAAAAAACGACAAAAATATTGTTACAATTGCCTAAAAGTGATGGTTTTGTTTTGCTTTTTTGTTCAAATTGAAAGAACTTTCTGAAAAAACAAAAAAAGTACTTGCAAAGAAAAAAGGAATGTGCTATAATATGCAAGGTCAAGTAAGGCCCGTTAGTCAAACGGTCAAGACGTCGCCCTCTCACGGCGAAGATATGGGTTCGATTCCCGTACGGGTCACCAGTGACAGCCTCCGCGCTGTCGGCTCCTCGTAGGATTCCTATCGCATCCGGTATGCGGAATATTCCGCTCATACTCTATGCGCCGTTCCCCCGGAACGGTTGGATCTCCTCACTTAATGAGCATCCACGTATTACATAAGAACCCCCACAGGGTATGCGTTCTCGCATGCTTCTGTGGGGGTTCTTATGTTTTTTATTTTGTGTGCTCTGCCTCGGACTTTTCCGCCGTTTCAATGAGGATCAGCTCGGGGCGGTTCAAAATGCGGGGAACGGGGGCGTGGTTGCCAATACCGCGGCTGATCACGCATCTTCCGTCAATGACCCCTGCCGTATATTTGGGGAAGAGTCCCTGCCCGGGGGCGTAGATTCCTCGTCCAAAAATGCGCCACTGTCCGCCGTGGGCGTGCCCGCAAAAGGTAAGATCGATATCGGTGCTCCTGATATAAGGAACGTAATATTCAGGGTGATGGCAAAGAAGGATTCGAAATCCCTTCATTTCGGCAAAACGGTGCAGGGCCTTTTCGTCGGGTCGGTTTTCTTTTTTGTTGATCCCCGACCGAAGACCGCAGATCAAGACAGAGCCGTGGGCTGCAACGTCATTGTCAAGGAGCACGGCACCGCTCCTTCGTATCCGCTCTTTGGCCTCCTCGGAGATCGGGATGGGGGTAGGGTGGCGGAAGGGGTTGCCCCTGTGATAGCAGGCGATCTCGTGATTTCCGGGGGAATAGTAGGTTGGGGCGATCTGCGCGCACGCCTCCAAAAATGGGTAGGCGGCACTGTCGGCGTCGGCAAGTCCCTCGTCGTCGGTCAGATCCCCCGGGATGAGAATGAGGTCGGGGGAGAGGGCGCGAATGGCATCAAGCGCTTCGGCGTGCCCCATGTCGTGCAGATCTGCCGCTACGGCGATGCGGAGCGGCGAGGGAGAGGCGATGGGAAGGGAGACTTGCGTGACCGTAAGCCTGCATTTTCTTCGCTTGCCCAAGGTGTGGATCAAAAGCACCAGCAAAATTCCGCCAAGCGCCCCCGCGGTGTCGATCAAAACGTCAAGCGCATGCGCGCTTCTTCCGTCGATAAAGAGCTGATGCACCTCGTCGGAGATCGCGTAAAGAAGGCTAAAGCCCAAGGCAACGGCTGCCCACAAAAACGGCGGCCGCTTCCAGGTCAAAAGAAACAAAAGCGTGAGCGCGCCCAGGGTAAAAAATTCGATGACGTGCGCGCTTTTTCTCAAAAAGAGGGTCAGCTGTGCCTTTGTTTCAATAACGACGCCGCTCGGCTGCTCCTCGATGTCCGGGGCAAAGGTGTTAAGCACCGCGTTTTGCAGCTTTTCCGTCGTTTGGGTGGATTTTTCTCCGTTTTGCGCGGAAAAGGAAAAGATGATGATCATATTCAGCACGATCAGACAAAGAAGAAATATACGTAAAAGAATGAGACTTGTATGTTTCTTTTTCATAGCACCGATCCTTTATAGGCGGCAGAAACGCCGCTTTTTTCTTTTCTATATTGTACCACAGTACGGTGCCGTTTGCAAGTGTTATTTTTTATCCGCAAAAGAGAAGAAGCCCCAGGCACAGGATCAATTCCGTGTTGTCTTCGTTCCCCCAAAGAAGCAGGATGAGAGAAAGGAGTAAAATACGGTCAAAATCCACGCCCCCCGAAAAAAGGCTTTGCATTTTTTTGGGGGACAGGAAGGGAAAAGCGTGCCCAAGAAGCTCGGGAAGGGAGGACGTGGGAACGCTTTCCTCCGCTTTTTGGGAGGGGCGCTCCTCCGTCGGCTCGGTGGGGGGGATCTGTGCGGTAAACGGAGCTTTGGCGGAAGGCAATGCTTGCGGCTGATTGCGCGCCTCCTCTTGCATTGGCGTGGGCTTTGCGACCTCAAGGTATCCGATCGGTTCCTTTTTTTGAGGGGGAGACTTTTGAAAGGCGCAGCCGTTGTAATTTTCGGGGAGCTGTACCTCGCCTGCGGGGCGTTGAGGATAATATCTGGAATACATGGCGATCCTCCTTAAAGCATTTTTCCAAGGATGCTTCCAAGCGTCGAGAGCTTTATGATCATGTCGATCGCGTCGCACCGTTCTCTGGAGAGAAAGGGTTTGAGGGAGATGAGCAGATCGTTACGTGACCTCCCACTTACCGTGTGAGCGGGAGCGGAGAGGGAAAGCGAGGCGGGTAGGGCGGTATCGCTCTTTTCGTCGTGCGGTGCTTCCGTTGGCGCTCCTTGCTTTGCCGCTTCCATCAAGGGCGATAAAAGAAGCGGCAGCTTTTGCAAAAGCGCGGGGTCGGAAAGAAGAGAAGAGAGGCCTTCGGGGAGCGGCGGCGCCTTGGCGGGGTTCTCTTCCTTTTCGTCTTTTGCGTCGCCTCCCGCCCCTGCCATCAAGCTTTTTACGGTGGACAGGAGTGCGGGGTCGGAAAGAAGGGCGGCAAGCGGAGAAGGGTTGGGGGTGGTAGAAGCTTCCATTTTATTGCCTCCTTTAAGACTTTGTTTTTTTGTGCCCTGCCTGAAAGTCGCGGTAAAGCTCGTTTAAGGCGTTAAGGTCGCTGTCTGTGACGCTTCCGAGAGCTCCTCGAATGGCGCGTATGCGATCGCCGTTGATCCCCAGCTCGGCGGGGTCGATCCCTGCGTCGGCGGCGAGCTTTTGGATCACCGAGGTAAGCTGTTCGTCATTCATTGCAAGCAAACGGGCAAGTGTTTTTTGATCAAGCTGCATAAGTGGTTCTCCTTTGCTGATAAATAGGTTTTCACGGACAGTGTATGCGAAAAAACAGTACGTGTGCACTTTTTCGTCGACGGTATATATTGTCAAGCGCGCCGGCGAAGCGGTGACGTAAAGCTTTCCGCAAAAATCAGGTTCGTTTTATACTTGCTACCGTGTCTACCAAGCGTAGACGAAACAATTTAAAATCGCCTGTTTGTGTCAACGAAAAGTCGCTTGACTTTTGCGTGCGGCAGAGGTATAATCAAGGGTAGAGCATATGGGAGAGAGGTCAAGCGCACGCATGCGTGGGTCTCCCAAGTAAAAAAGGAGTGCTTTTATGAAGGAGAAGAATAAAACCGTTTCTATCGGCGCCAACATTGCGCGGCTGCGAAAAAAAAGAGGCATGACACAATCCGAGCTTGCGCGTGCGCTTTACGTCAGCAACAAAACGGTCAGCAAATGGGAGCGTGGGCTGGGATACCCCGAGATCACGCAGCTCCCCGCGATCGCGCGCCTGCTTGGAAGTACGATGGACCATTTAATGCTTGGCGATCGCCACGGCATTGCGGTAGCGGGGAATATTTTGACCGACCGTGTCAAGATCACCGATATTTACCCGGAAAAGGGAATGCTTGCCAATATTCTTTCGATCTCCACCGCCGTGGGCGGCTGTGTTCCGAATACGGGCATTGATCTTGTAAAGATCGACCGTCAGTTAAAGGTCAGCGCATACGGGCGCGTGGGGAATGACGAGGGCGGAAAATACGTTTTGGGGGAGCTGCTCAAAAACGGAATTGACGTTGGCGGTGTTGTGACCTCCGCGGGGGCACCCACCGGCTTTAGCGACGTGATGAGCGTCGCCGCGACGGGGGAGCGTACCTTTTTTCATCACAGGGGTGCCAACGCCGAATTTTCCCCGTCGGACATCGATCTTTCCCTTTTGAACTGCAAAATGCTTCACGTGGGATACATTCTTCTTTTAGATCGGTTTGACCGCGAGAATGAGGAATACGGAACCGAAATGGCAAAATTTTTGTCGGACGTGCAAAACGAGGGGATCCTTACCTCCATCGACGTTGTCAGTGACAGCACGGGGGAGTTTGCCAAAAAGGTAATCCCGGCGCTTCGCTATACCGATAACGCCTTTATGAACGAAATTGAGGGAAGCGGTGTTTCGGGGCTTGAGGTAAGGGCGGCGGACGGGCGCCTGATCCTCGAAAACGTGAAAAGGACCATGGAGATCATTCTTTCCAAGGGAGTGCGCGAGCGCGTGATCCTGCATTGCCCCGAGGCGGGCTTTTGCCTGAGTGCCGACGGCACCTTTACGGCCGTTCCCTCTCTCAAGCTTCCCCGCGGCTACGTAAAGGGCACGGTGGGGGCGGGAGACGCCTTTTGTGCCGGCTGCCTTTATGCGATCTACCATGGCTTTGACGACCGAAAAATGCTGGAATTTGCTTCGGGGGCTGCCGCTTGCAATCTTACCGCCGAGGATTCGGTCAGCGGTATGCAGGACAAAAATTATATTTTCGATCTGATCGCCGCGCATGAGCGTGTCGATCTTAATGAGGTTACCGTTGAAATAAAACAGATAGGAGAGTAAAAAATGCTTGTCAATCTCAACGACGTTTTAAAGGACGCAAAACAGAAGAGGTACGGTGTGGGGCTTTTTAACACCACTGATACGGATATGCTGGAGGCGGTGATCGGCACGGCAGAGGAATTGCGTGCGCCCGTGATCATAGGAACGGCGGAGGTGCTCTTGCCCGCGGGGGAATTAAAGCTGATCGCTCCCTCGATCCTTGCCGCCGCCAGGCGCGCGACGGTGCCCGTTGTGGTGCACTACGACCACGGACTTACCTTTGCGCGCTGCATGGAGGCGTTGCAGCTTGGCTTTTCCAGTGTGATGTTCGACGGCTCTGCCGGAGAATACGCCGAGAACGTTCGCCAAACGCGCGAGATCGTAAAGATCGCGCACAGCTTTGGCGCGAGCGTGGAGGGGGAGATCGGTCACGTGGGACAGGCTGACGCCGAGGACAACGACGCCCACGACCTTTACACCAAGGTAGAGGAGGCGCTGGATTATGCGGGGCAGACAGGGGTCGATGCTCTGGCGGTATCCATCGGTACCGCGCACGGCGCATATAAGAGCCGTCCCAAGCTTGACCTTGTGCGGCTTCACGAGATTCATAATGCGCTGGAGATCCCTTTGGTGCTTCACGGCGGCTCGGGGCTTAGCGACGACGATTTTCGCAATTCTATCGCAAACGGCATCAGCAAGGTCAACATTTTCACCGACCTTTGTCTTGCGGGCAACCGCGCGATGAGGGAGGGGCTGGAGGAAGATCTTGCCTACCTTGACATCCGCAACCGTAAGGTGGCACTGATGAAGGAGGAGGTCAAGAAAAAGATGCTGGTGTTTGGGTGCGCGGGGAAGGCGTAATACCGCCCCGTTTACAACCTAAAAAAGCGTTCACCGCTTCCGTGCGTGGGAGCGGTGAACGCTTTTTTTAAGGCTTCTTTTTTATGGGTTTTTGTAGACAAAATTTATAAACTGTGGTATACTGTTATAGTATCAACGGCTTTTGGGAGGGAATATGGAGATCTTGATCTTTTCGGATTCGCACGGACGGGCGCACCTTATGAAAAATGCGCTGTCGCGTCAGATCACTCCCCCCGACGCAGTTTGCTTTCTCGGCGACGGACTTGGCGACCTTGAGGCTCTTTCTCTTGAGAGAGCTCTTTTGTGGACGGTGCGCGGCAACTGTGATTTTGGAACGCACTTTGCCGACGAGCCCTTGGTGCGTACCGTTGATGTTCACGGCCACCGTATTTTGATGACGCACGGACATTCCTTCTTTGTAAAGAGCGGGTATGGCGCTCTGTTGTCCCATGCGGCAAAAACGGGTGCCGACGTCGTTTTGTTCGGACACACGCACACGCCTGTTTCCCTGACGGTTGAGAAGGGGGAGCGTATCGGCGACGTTGTGCTTGAGCGCACCGTATCCCTTTTTAATCCCGGCAGCATTGGCGAGGGCTCCTTCGGCACGCTCCACCTAACGGAAAATGCCGTGCTTTTATCGCACGGCACTCTCCAAAGCTTGTAATTTTTTTCTTTAAGTCTCGACCTCAAAAAGATCACGGTCGGCACTTTGTGCCGCCTCCTCAAGTGCCGCCTCGTAAGCGCTGATCACCGCTGCCTCTACCATCCCACGGAACTGCGCGTTGATGGGATGTACAATGTCGCGGTAGGTCTCGTCCGGGTTCTTGCGGCTGGGCATTACGATAAAATACTTGTCGCGCGCGTGAATGACCTTAATGTCGTGCACGGCAAGCTGACCGTCAAAGGTGACGGAAACGATCGCCTTCATGGGGCCCTCGTCAAAAAGCTTTCTGACCTTGATATCTGTAATTTGCATGTTGGAAATCCTCCGATGTTTTTTGTGATCAAGCTTATTATACATCATTTTTGTGACTGTTATTCAACGGAAAAGGAATCTTTGTGTGAATTTAAAATTTCTTTTCGCCGCTTTATTATTCCTTTCGTCACAAGTCGTTAAAAAACGTCATAAACTATCAAATGCGCCGAGTGGCACGGGCTCCTTCGGCAGAAAAGAGGCATGGTATGGCATTGGAAAATACACACTACGGGCACCAAAGGATCTCTCAGATGCTGTCTGGGTGCCGCAGTGTTTTCTTTATCGGGATCGGCGGCATCAGCATGTCCTCCCTGGCGCAGCTTTCCAAAAATCTGGGCTTTTTGGTGGGGGGGTCCGACCGCTCGGAGAATCCCCAGGTCAAGGCGCTGAGGGCTTTGAATATTCCTGTGTTTTCCGTGCACGACGCCCGGAACGTTGCCGATTATGATGCGGTCGTTTATACGGTCGCCATCGGAGCGGATAATCCCGAGTATCTGGCGGCGGCAGAAAGCGGAAAGCCGCTTCTTTCCCGCTCGGACTATCTCGGATATCTGATGATCTCCTACCTGAACCGTATCGGCGTTGCGGGGATGCACGGAAAGAGCACCTGTACCGCCATGTGCGCGCAGATCTTCTTAGAGGCGGCAGATCCCACTGTGCTTTGCGGTGCGGAGCTTCCCATCCTCGGAGGGGACACCTGCCGTATCAGCCGCGCGCGAGAGCATTTTGTATTTGAAGCGTGCGAGTATATGGACTCCTTTCTCGACTTTAACCCCACGCTTGCCGTCATCCTGAACATAGGCATGGATCACGTGGACTATTTTAAAAGCATTGAGCAGATCCGCACCTCCTTTTTACGCTTTGCCGAGCGCACGGGGAAGGGGGGATGCGTGCTTTACAATGCGGACGATCCCGAATGCGAGCGCGCGCTTGCCGATTTTTCGGGCAAAAAGGTAAGCTTTTCTCTTGGCGGAAGGGCGGATTTTTGCGGCCGTAACGTCTCCCACGGACACGGGGAGACCGCTTTTGATCTTTATCGCGGCGACCGTTTCCTTTGCCGTATTCGTTTGCGCGTGTTTGGAAAGCACAATCTCTACAACGCCCTGGCGGCGGCAAGTGCCGCAAGCCTGTGCGGGCTGGAGCCCGAGCGGATCTCCTCGGCGCTTGCCTCCTTTACGGGGGCGCGGCGGCGTATGGAGCACCGCGGGACTGTTCGCGGCGCGCAGATCTACGACGATTACGCGCATCATCCCGACGAGATCCGCGCAACCCTTGCCGGCGCGCGGGAAATGGGATACCGCCGTGTCCTTTGCGCTTATCAGCCGCATACCTACAGCCGCACGGCGGGGCTGTTTGACGACTTTGTAAACGCCTTTTCGGATGCGGATCGGGTGTATCTTGCCGACATTTATGCCGCGCGGGAGGAAAACGTTTACGGCGTCAGCTCGCGGCAGCTTGCCGAGCGGATCGGTGAGCGGGGGGAATATTGCGGCGATTTTGCCGCGGTTGCCAACGCCATACAAAGAGACGTACGCGAGGATGATCTTGTTATTGTGATGGGGGCGGGGGATATCTATAAGGTGCTCGAGCTTCTCGGCGTATAATTTTCGGGCTTTCGGGTGTTCGCCGAGAAACGTTTCATAATACGTTAATAAAAAACGATCTTTTGTCTTATATCCTCTTGACACTCCTTTTGTTTTGTGATAGAATGATAGTGTCAAAGGCTTCATTGCCATACATAAGAAAGGAGCATTCCCATGGAATTTTTAAAGCAGCTTTGGCCCACTCCCTTTAAGGTAAAGGAAAAGGACGTCAAATCTCTCATCGTTCAGCTTATCATCTTCATCGTACTGATCGCCCTGTTCAGCGTTCTGATCGGCGTTTTGGCACTCATTCCGATCCTTGGCATTATTTTTGCCATCGTTGGGTCCCTGATCGATCTGTACAGCTTGATCGGCATCGTTTTGTGCGTGCTGAATTTCTTTGCTGTGTTGAAGTAATTAAAAACATCCCCCTCTTTTGTCGAAGTGCGCAAAAGAGGGGGATGATCTTTCTTTTTTGTATCCGTTTTCAACAAAAGCGAAAAAAACGCAAAAAAGTTTTAAAAAACTATTGCATTTTGGTTTTTTGTATGGTAAAATATAGCGGTATATGGATGAAGCTGTGCGCACCCTCTCAGGCGCCGCTTTGAAATATCAGTTCTCAGTGTTTCAAATTCAAAGGGAGGTAGAAAACGATGCCGAATATCAAGTCTGCAAAGAAGAGAGTTAAGGTAATTGCAACCAAGACCCTTCAAAACAAGATGTATCGCAGTGCTCTTAAGACCGAAATGAAGAAGTACGACGCAGCTTTGGCTTCCGGTGATATGGAAGCTGCACAGGCAGCCTACAAGGCAGCTGTAAAGAAGGTCGACCAGGCAGCAGCTTACGGGATCATCCACAAGAACGCGGCTGCTCACAAGAAGAGCCAGTTCACCAAAAAGCTCAACGCACTCAACAAGTAATTCATCTGCGGGATTAACCCACCCACGGTGATTTACCAACAGATAAAGCAGCATGGAATTTCACTTTCATGCTGTTTTTTCTTTTGTGCACAAAAAAGGAGAGGCGCTTCGATTGACAAAGCTCCCTCCTTGTGCTACAATAAAGAAAAATACAAACCAAGCGAGGATACGCTATGCTATACCGTAATATCGAACAGCTCATAGGAAATACACCTCTCCTTTTGGCGGAGCGCTACAGCCTTGCCGTCGGGGCGGGGGCAGAGCTCCTTTGTAAGTTGGAGTGCTTTAACCCTGCGGGGAGCGCCAAGGATCGCGTGGCACTTTTTATGCTTGACGATGCCGAAAAGCGCGGCATGCTCAAGCGCGGTGGGACCGTGATCGAGCCCACCAGCGGAAACACGGGGATAGGCCTTGCCGCCCTTGCCGCCGCGCGCGGCTACCGTTTGATCCTTACCATGCCCGACAGTATGAGTGAGGAGCGCCGCCGCTTGCTTCGTGCCTTGGGAGCTGAGATCGTTCTTACCCCGGGGGCGGAAGGAATGCAGGGCGCCGTGAGGCGGGCGCGAGAGCTTGCCGATCAGATCCCCGGCTCCTTTATTCCCTCGCAGTTTGACAATCCCGCCAATCCGCAGGCACATTTTGAAACGACGGGACCCGAGATCTATCGGGATGCCGAGGGGCGCGTAGATGCCTTTGTCGCGGGAGTCGGCACGGGCGGAACCCTTTCGGGCGTGGGCGCTTACTTAAAAAAGACGTGCCCCGATTGCCTCGTGATCGCCGTGGAGCCTGCCTCCTCTCCGCTTCTTTCCAAGGGGATCGCGGGGGCGCACGGACTGCAGGGGATCGGTGCCAATTTCATTCCCGAAAATCTCGACCGTGAAATTTACGATGAGATCGTGTGTGTCGGCGAGGAGGATGCTTACCGTGCCGCCCGAACGTTTGCACATACCGAGGGCTTTTTGGTGGGGATTACGTCGGGCGCGGCTCTTTTTGCGGCGACCGCGCTTTCCCGTCGCCCCGAGATGAAGGGGAAGAGGATCGCAGTGCTTCTTCCCGATACGGGTGAGCGCTATCTTTCCACCGCGCTTTTTGAGGGGACAAAAGAATGAAGAAAAAAGAGACGCGGGGGAGAATACGCAATTTTTTTGCAGCCTTTCTTGGAAAGGTGCGCAAAAATAAGATCTCCTTCCTTATCTACGTGCTGATGGGAAGCATCACCGCGGCAGTGATCGTTTTGACATTTTTACAAGGACAGTATGAGAGCACCTTTACAGCGGTGCTCTCTTTGTTTCTTTTTTTGCTTCCCACCTTCGTTGAGGAAAGCTTTTCGCTCAAGCTCCCCGTAGCGATGGAGATCGTGGCGGTGCTGTTTGTTTTTTGTGCCAATATCTTAGGCGAGATCGCGGGCTTTTACGTGCTGTTTCCGTTTTGGGACGATATGCTTCACTATACCAGCGGCTTTATTTTTGCCGCCTTTGGCTTTTCCCTGGTTGAGATCTTCAACCGCCATACACGCTTTGATTTTTATCTCTCCCCCGTTTTCATTTCGCTGGTCGCCCTCTTTTTTGCCATGACCGTGGGCGTTTTTTGGGAGTTTTTCGAGTTTTCTGCCGACCTGCTTCTCGGCACGGACATGCAAAAGGATTTTATCGTGCGTGACCTTTCCAGCATTTTGCTGGGGGATGGGGAAAAGACCCCTGTGTGTCTTAACGGGATTGCCTACAGCACGGTCGTTACCGAAACGGGAGAGACCGTGCTGATCGACGGATATCTGGATATAGGACTTTTTGACACCATGAAGGATCTGTTCGTCGATTTTTTGGGGGCTCTGCTTTTTTGCACCATTGGATTTTTTTATACCGGCAGATCCAAGCGTGGGAGGATCGCGCGCAATTTTATTCCGCGCGTGGACGAATAAACTATTTTATTTTCCAAGGAAGCGCACGGCATCCTCTGCCGCGCGCTTTCCCGACGTTGCCGCCATGGGAAGCCCTCCGGGGCTTTGCCGCCATTGGCTTGCAACGGAAAAGGCGCGAAGCGATGGGATACGAGAGGGGAGCGGACGCCAGGGTGCCCGGGGTGTCATGGCATAGGAGAGAAAGGCACCCGCGCGCGCATGGAAATAACGGTGATAGGTGGCGGGCGTCCACACGTCAAGGAGGGTAAGGCTTTCGGCAAGGGCAGGCATGGCGGCTTCGATGGCACGCTGCATCACCCCGGCAGTCTCCTCCTTTTTTTGACGGTAACGGGCAGGCATCTTTGCAAGGGAGATCCACTCCAATGCTTCCGCCTCGGTCAAAAACACCAGCGTTTGCAAAACCGTTTTTCCTTTGGGGGCAAAGCCCTTCTCGTGTGAAAACTCACGCACGGCAAGCCGCTCGCCGCCGCGAAGGGAGAGGGCGGGCGAGGGAATGATGCGCGTCCCAAAGAATTCCACCGCCTCGCTGTCACATACGAAGGCGGCTTGCACCGCCGAAAAGACGGGTGCTTTTGTGCTTTCGGCACGCCGTCGGTAGGCGCGCGGCATCATGCCCTCAGGCAACAGCTCCCCAAAGGTAAAGGAGGGGTCGCAGGCGGCAATGACGTAATCTGCCGCGATCTCTTTGCCGTCCGCCGTCACGATCCCACACGCACGTCCCTGCCGATAGAGAATACGGGAGACGGCGCGGTTTACGTGGATCTTACAGCCAAGTCCCAGTGCGGTCTCTTGCATTCTTTTTGCTGCCGCAGGGGATCCCCCCTCGGGGATCGAGCCGTTTCCCGAGGCATAGGCGGCGTAAGCCAACAAGAGGGAAAGCGCGCAAAATTCACCGCCGATATAATCGGTCAAGGTAAGCTTTAAGAGCGGATGGCGGAAGGTTTCGGCAACCTCGGACAGCGTTTTTCTTTTATAATACCACAAGCTTGGCAAATGCCAAAAAAGCGCTGTGCGGCGGTAGCGCCCACCCTCGTTCCCAAGCGCTTCAAGCGCGTGTACCGTGTTCAAAAGGCGCCGTATGCGCCTGCGGTCGTTGGGGGAGAGGGCGATCATGCGCCGCTTTGTTTCCATGGGGCTTGAAAGCCACGCAATGCGCTCGCCCCCGTATTCGCTTTCATAAAGGGCATCTCTTCTTTGCAGGGGCACGTCCTCGCCAAGAACCCCCAGCTCCTTCCAAAGGCGGTTGAGGGAATTTCCCTCGCGCGTTCCCGTCAGCCAATGGATACAGTTGTCGATGGTGCAGCCCTCCCGCTCCCAAGCGGTAAGGTTGCCCCCCACAAACGCATTTTTTTCATAGATCTCGCAAGAGATCCCCGCGCGCAAAAGACAGATCGCCGCACTGAGTCCCGATACCCCCGCACCGATCACGATCACCTTTTTCATCATTTTACACTCCTTCCTTTTTTGAAGGAGGATGGTCAATTCCAAAAGAATTTATACAAAGGGGCTGTCACATTTGACGAGACCGAAAAAGCCCGTGGGAAAAGAAAAAAGTCCCGTTTTTCGAAAAAAGCGAAAAATGAGACAGGGAACGGTTGAATTCCTTCGGAATTCTTCCATTTTTAACGGGCTTTTTCTACCGCCGACTTTGGGGCTCGACGTACCTTTGTACGCCTCACGCCCCAAATTCGACGCTTCTCGCCTAAATCTGCCAAGCCCCAAGGGCGAGCGCCAAACGCAAAACGCATTTGACGCCCGTCCTTTTTTGTGTCCTCAAATCGTTGAATACATTCTATAAAGCTGTGCGTACGTGCCGTCCTTGGCGATCAGCTCCTCGTGCGTGCCCGATTCGGTAATGCCGTCCTCGCAAAGCACCAGAATGCGGTCGGCGTTCTTGATGGTGGTAAGTCGGTGCGCGATGGTAAAGGTGGTGCGCCCCTTGGCAAGTGCCTCCAAGGATCTTTGTACCAGCCGCTCGCTCTCGTTGTCAAGAGCACTGGTCGCCTCGTCAAGAATGAGGATGGGGGGATCCTTTAAAAAGAGACGCGCGATGGAGATACGCTGCTTTTGTCCGCCCGAAAGCTTCACGCCGCGCTCTCCCACGTAGGTGTCGTATCCGTCGGGAAGGGAGGTGATAAAATCGTGTGCTCCCGCCATGCGCGCGGCTTGCTCGATCTCCTCGTCGGTGGCACCCTCTTTTCCGTAGGCGATGTTTTCCTTTACGCTTCCCGAGAAGAGATAAACGTCCTGTGCGACCACTCCAATGCAGTCGCGAAGTGATTTTTGCGTAACGCTGCGAACGTCCTTCCCGTCGATGCGAAGCGAGCCGCCCGTGACCTCGTAAAAGCGCGGAATGAGTGAGCAGAGCGTTGTTTTTCCACCGCCCGAGGGACCTACCAGGGCAACGCTCTCGCCCGGGCGTACCTTCAGATTTAAGTGCGTCAAAACGTTTTTCTGGTCACTTTCATACCCAAAGGTCACGTCGCAAAATTCCACCTCTCCGCGCACGTCCCGAAGCGCCTCGGCGTTGGGGGCATCGTTGATCTCGGGCGCGGTGTCCATCACCTCGCAAAAGCGCTCGATGCCCGAAATACCAAGCTGAAACTGCTCGGAAAACTCAACGATGCGGCGAATGGAGGTCAGAAGCGTGGTGACGAACATCAGATACGCCACGTAGTCGGCAGGGGTGATGGAGGGAAGTGCCGGGATCCCGAGATCCATCATAAAGATCGCACCGATGATGGCGACCGCAATATACATGATCCCGTCAAAAAGGCGGGTAGAGGAGTGGAACGCCGCCATAATGTGGTAACGCTCCTCTTTAATACGCAAAAACTCGTCGTTTCCCTTTTCAAATTTTTTCTTTTCAAGATGCTCGTTTGCAAACGCACGGGTCACGCGTACGCCGAGGAGGCTGTCCTCGATCTGTGCGTTCAGCTCTCCAAGCTGCACTCTGCCTTCCTTGAAGTTGTTTTTCATTTTTTTGCGGAAATGCATGGAGGCTACGAGGATCATGGGGAGAAGCGCAAAGATGATGAGCGTGAGAGGTACGTTGACAGTGCAAAGGAGCACAAAGGCGCCAATGATCTTAACTCCCGCAATGAAGAATTCCTCGGGACAGTGGTGCGCGAATTCGGTGACGTCGAATAGATCGGAGGTGATGCGCGACATCAGCGTCCCCACCTTGGTATTGTCGTAGTAGGAAAAGGAGAGCTTTTGAAGATGGGAAAAGAGGTCGCGGCGCATATCGGTCTCGATCTTCGTTCCCATGATGTGACCGACCGAGGTCATGTAGTAGTTTGCCGCAGTGTCGATGATGCGCAAAAGCACGTAAATGCCGCCGCACCAAAGGATCAGCTCCCAGGAAAGCGCCCGTGCGGGGTCCTCCGACGATGCCGCCCCCGTAAGCTCCCTTACGATCATGGGAAGCACCAGCTCGCACACCGTTGTCAGCGCGGCGCAAAAGAGATCCAGCACCATGGTCGCGCGGTATTTTTTGTAGTAGGGAAGAAAGCGGCGGATATAAGAGCCCGCGCCCTTTTTGGTTTTCTTTTTTGTCATGACGTTCTTCTCCTTACGCTTCGTTTTCCAAGGCTTCGTACAGATCAAGCAGCCGTTCCTCTACTGCGGTCTTGCGTGCGTCCAGCTCGGCGGCGCGCAAATAATCGCTGGCGGCAGAGCCAAAGAGCTCGCCGTCGATCTCCTCCAGCTCACGCTCCAGTGCCTCGCATTCCTTTTTCTGCCGCTCGTAGAGCGCTTTTTTCTTGCGCGCCTCGGCATTAGCCTGCTTGTTTTTCAGATACTGCTCCTTCCCCGAGCCCGGGGCGGGAGCCGACGCGGCGGTGGGCGTGTCCTTGGCGGCACGCTCCTCGCGCAGGGCTTTGTACGCGCGGAATTCGGTATAAGAGGTGCCGGGGTGTGTGACCTCATAGTCCAAAAGGTCGCTCCCGTAGAGCTTGCCGGGGTGGATCTCAAGAATGCGCGTTGCCAGCTTTTCGATCAGATATCGGTCGTGCGAGACCGTAAGGATCGTGCCGTCAAATTGGGAAAGCGCGCTCTCCAGTGCCTCGCGTGAATCGATGTCAAGGTGGTTGGTCGGCTCGTCCAAAACCAAAAGGTTCATGCGCGAGAGCATGAGCTTTGCAAAGGTCAGTCTCGCACGCTCGCCGCCGCTGAGGACCGCGACCTCCTTAAATACCGCCTCCCCCGTAAAGCGGAAGAGCGCCAGGGTGTTTCTGATCTCGGTCTCGGTCTTTTGCGGGTAGGCATTCCAAAGCTCGTCCAGTACCGTGTTTTGGGGGGTGAGGTTTTGGTTTTCCTGGTCGTAGTACCCCACAAGCACGTTATACCCCTCCTCGATCACCCCCGCGGTAGGGGCAAGCTTGTGAAGAATGAGCTTGATGAGGGTGGATTTTCCGCATCCGTTGGGGCCGATGACAAGCACCCGCTCCCCGCGGCGGACAAGGAAGGAAAGGTCGCGAAAGAGCTCTCTTTCCCCAAATCCCATCGAAAGATCGCGGACGCTCAGCACGTCGTTGCCCGAGGCAAGGGCTTCGCCAAAGCGCATCCGTATCGCGCGCGGATCGTCCTCGGGGCGCTCCACGCGCTCCATTTTGTCCAAGAGCTTTTGGCGGCTTTCTGCCGCGATGATGTTTCTCTCGCGGTTCCACGCGCGCTGCTGTGCGATATACGCCTCCTGCCGCGCGATCTCCCTTTGCTGGTTTTTCCAATGCCGCTCGGCGATCTCGCGGTCGATGCGGCGCTGCTCCATGCTTTTTGTATAGCTGCCGTTGTAAAGCTTTGCGCGGTGATGCTCGATGGAAAGGGTCTTGTTTGTGACCTTATCCAAAAAATAACGGTCGTGGGAGATGACCATCACGCACTTGGGGTAGGCGGCAAGATAGCCCTCCAGCCACGCAAGCGTTTCAATGTCAAGGTGGTTGGTCGGCTCGTCAAGCAGTAAAATATCGGGCTCGCGCAAAAGCTCTGCGGCAAGGGAGAGGCGCGTGCGCTGACCGCCGCTCAATTTCGCTATGGGCAATTGTTGTGCCGCGGCGTCAAATCCAAGGCGCGAGAGGATCGACGTACATCTGCCGCGGAATTCAAGGCCGCCCTCGCGGATAAATTTTTCGTTGAGGTCGGAATATTCGCGTATGACGTGGGCAGGGGCATTTTCAAGCATCCCCTCCAGGTAAGAGAGCCGTGCCTCCATGTCAAGAAGGGAGGGGAAGGCGGAATACATTCGTTCGAGCACGGTCACGCCGTCATTTTCATGATCAAAGGCACCGTCCTGGGTAAGCACCCCTATGCTTTTGCCCTTGGAAAAATAAATTTCTCCCGCGCTCGGCTCCAATTCTCCCAAAATGAGACGGAACAGGGTGGATTTTCCGCACCCGTTAACGCCGATGATGCCGAGCTTGTCGTTTTCCTCCAAAGAAAAGGAGACCCCCTCCAAAATCGGCACACCGCCAAAATCAAGGGAAAGTCCGTTTACGCTGATCGCGATCATAAACAACTCCTGTGTGTAAAATTACAGAATAAATAATTATATATAGTATAACGGAAAAATTGAAAAAAGTCAATGATAAGTTCGCCTTTTTTCACGTGGGTGTCGGGTCTCTTGACAAAAAAGCACCCGTGTGGTATACTTAAAGGCAGAGAAGATTTTTGTTTTTGTTGTATTTTTCATTAAAACGGCATATCATACCATATGCCAAGGATCAGGCGTTTTAGGGCGGGAGGTGCTTTTCCAAATGAAAATACTCATTCTTTCCTTTAAGGCGGGGGAGGGGCACAATGCCGCCGCCAGAGCTGTGCTTGA
Organism: Eubacteriales bacterium; assembly: GCA_045588715.1. Taxonomy (GTDB): domain Bacteria; phylum Bacillota; class Clostridia; order Oscillospirales; family CAG-272; genus UMGS1865. The sequence continues at coordinate 29,291 of JAZNEQ010000019.1, forward strand.
GGAGGCGCAAAGACGGGGATACCGCGGCGTGATCGTGGATTTTTTAAGCCTTGTCAGCGATCGCCTCAGCAATGCCATCAACGTCTCTTACGGGGGCTTGGTCAAGCACGCCCCGGGAATGTTCGGCACCTTTTACAAGCTCTCCGCGGGGGTCAGCCGCAATTTTCCGAGCCTGCGCTCCCCCCTGTATCTTGACAGCGCCATCATTTCCGCACAGCTTCGTATGTTTTTGGAGCAGACGGGTCCTTACGACGGTATCGTCGCCACACACTTGATGCCCGCACAGGCGTTGGCACATCTGAAAAAGCACGGTTATCCCTTGCCTGTGACCGTTGCCGTTGCCACCGACTATACCTACTACCCCTTCTGGCAGGAGGTCGCCGCGTGCGATTATTACGTCATTCCCGACCGCGAGCTGATTCCCGAATACGTTTTTCGCGGCATGAAGCGGGAAAAGCTTTGTCCCTATGGCATTCCCATCGGTGTGCGCTACGCCTCGCTTCCCGCAAAGGAGGAGGCACGGCGGCGCTTGGGGCTTCCAAAAGACGCCACGCTCCATCTCGTGATGGGCGGCAGCATGGGAGCGGGGAACATGCAAAAGCTGGTAGACGGACTTTGGCGCACGCGCCCAAAGAGCGAGCACGTGGTGATCATTTGCGGCAACAACCGGGCTCTTAGGGCAACGCTTTCTTCGCGCTATGCCGCGTCGAATCGCGTCCACACGGTGGGCTTTACGAGGGAGGTGCCGCTTTACATGGCGGCATGTGACCTGCTTTACACAAAGCCCGGCGGGCTTTCCACCAGCGAGGCGCTGGCTGCCAATATCCCCCTCATCTACTCCGCTCCCATCCCGGGGTGCGAAAGCGATAATTACAGCTTTTTTACAAAGCGGCTGTGTGCCCTTGGGGCATCGGGCGTAGAAGGACAGCTTCGCGCCGCCGCAAGGCTGTTGTCCTCGCCGCGCCTGCGGGAACGAATGCGCGAGGCGCAACGGCGCTACGCAAAGCCGAACTGCGCTGCACGGATCGTTGGATTGATTGAAAAATATAACGCAAGGCACTCGTAAAAGGGGGTGTCTCAAATGCGTTTTGCATTTGGTCGACACCCCCGTGGTTTTTGCTTTGCGGCTCGACACCGCAATTTTCGCCCGTTATTTGATCGTGTTTTTTAGGATTTGCGAGCG
>JAZNEQ010000020.1:0-11564 GCA_045588715.1 Eubacteriales bacterium
GTCTCGGGCGCGGTCTCGCTGTAGTAGTAGCGGGGCGCCGCCTTGAAGTTGGTTCCTGCGTCTTCGTCCACGATGATCTCGTTCCATTCCGCCTCGGTTCCCATATAGTAGGTTGCTTCATACGCGTCGGAAATGTCCGTAAAGGCCATGCCGATCCTTTCGATCGACTTGGGAAGCACTACGGAGGTAAGCCCCGTGCATCCCGAAAAGGCGGAATCCCAGAGGTTGACGACACCGTCGCCGAGGATCACGGTTTCGACGTACGCGCAGTCGCCGAACGCGTAGGGACAAAGATTTTCGCCGCCCGCAACGGTCACCGTTTTAAGAGAGGGACCAAAGAGCATTTCGTGAAGCTCCTGATAGTCGCTTCCGCCGAAGATATATCCGAGCTGGTACTCATACTTGTTGAAGGGCTCGTCGCAAGTCTTGCCGCCGACGAAGGGGATCGTCAGGTGCTCCAGATTCTCACAGCCGCCCCTGAAAGCGCCGTTGGCAATCTCCGTCATGCCCGCGGGGAGGACGATGGATTTGAGGTTCCCCGACCAGATCGCGTGCTTTTCAATGGTTTTGAGCGTGGTGGGAAAGGTGATGCGTTCGAGGTGGGCGCTGTCAAAGGTGTTTTCCCTGATCACCGTAATTCCCTCGGGAAGAACCACTTCCTTCAGGATCGTGTGATAAAACGCGCTTTGTCCGATCTCACGGAGGGTGGAGGGGAAGGTGACGGCTTGCAGTCTTACGCAGTCGTAAAAGCCTTGCTCGGGGATAGAGACGATCCCTTCGGCGAGCGCAAGGTCGGTCAGACTGTTACAGGATCTGAACGCGGCGGTCCCCATGGAGGTCAGCGTGCCGGGGAGGGATACGGCGGTGAGATTATTGCATTCAAAAAAGGCAAGCTCCCCAATGCTCTCGACCGCGACCAGCGGAGAGAGCGTTCTTAAATTGACACAGCCGGCAAACGCGCGGCTACCGATCTCCTTGAGGGTGGCGGGGAGGGTGATCTCGCTAAGCTGCGTGCAATTTTCAAAGGCACTGTTGCCGACGTGGGTAATGCCCTCGGAAACGGTCAGCTTGGAGACAATGGGCCCCGAGCCCTCGCGTACAAAGGCGCTCTCGGCAATTTTGGTTACCGCCTTGCCGTTGTAGGTCGCGGGAATGACGAGCTCTACGAACTCGTTCTTTCCACCCCCAAAGCCCGTGACCTCGTAGGTGCCGTCGTCAAGCAGGCGGTAGGACAAGGTATAAGGCAGGAGCGGGTCATTGTCGTCGCCGCCCGAGGGGTCCGTGGTGGAGGAGGCTTCCCCTTCCGTGCTTTCCGTCGTCGATCCCGTGCTTTCCGTGGTGGGAGGCTCGGTGGGGCGTTCGGTGGGGGTGGAGCCGTCGCTTGTATCACATGCCGAAAGGGCTGTGACAAGGCATAGACAAAGGAGAGAAAGTAAGATCTTTTTCATGGTGGTTACTCCTTTACAAAATTTTAAGAATGGATCTTTCAAAAGGGTGCTTCTCGACGGCAAGAGATCAGCCGCCATTCCCCTCTACGGGGTCGTTTTCTACCCGTTCGCCAAAAACGGAGCCAATGGCATTGGAGAGCATATGCTGGTCGAACCAACGCTCTACCTCGATCTCCCAGGTGCCGCACCAAGCGGAGAATTCCTTCCACGCCTCCTCTGAATCCCGGTGGTGTCCCTCTGCCTTGATCACGATCAGGTCGGAGATGCGGGAAAGGTATTTCAGATAATAGCGTAACAGCTTGTAGGACACCGTTTGCGCTCTCTTGGGCATGATCTTATGCGCCTCGGCAAAGGGGGAAAATTCCTCGACCAGAGCGGGAAGTTGGCGCGCCGCCTCGGCAACGGCGGGGTTGTAGAATTTTCCGCGCGCGGGGTCAATGCTCATTTTGCCGTTGAGATATCCGTGAGGAATGAGATCGCCCACGCGGGTGAAAAAGGCTTCTACCTCTCTCCAGTCCTCGCCAAAGGCGTGGCTGAAATAGTCCTCCTTCAACGCTTCAAACTCCACCGAGGTGTCAAAGAGCGTTTCGGCATACACGTAAAAGGCAAAGCCCGAGGGGAAGAAGGAGCGCTGAGAGCCGTCCTCGATCAGCCCTTGGTATCCGTTGGCAAAGTAGCCGCGAATATCGTCGTAGATCATGCGTGCCGCCTTTAAGGAGCCCAATTCACGGAATTGCGGCAGCCAGAAGTGATATTCATACACAAGGGCGGGAACGGGGCATTGCTCCATCCAGCGTTTTGCGTGCAGGAGATATTCGTTGACGGTTTTGGGAAGGGTGAAACGGTTGCGGACGTAGGGGGCAAGGACAATGCCATCCGCGTCAAGCGTGGGGGAGACGCATTGCGTGTAGTCTCTTGTAATTGCCGCTACGAGGAAGGAGAAGCGGTCGGGGTTGTTCAGCCTTGTCTTTTCGGGAGCCCAGGTCGTATCCACGTAGCAGATAAACACAATGCGCGTTTTGAGGCTTCTTGCCGTCAGCTCCTCGTCGATGTCGTTCATCAGATCGATGTAATAATCGCTCGGTGTCTTCTTTTGGCACTCCTCACACTCGCAGTGGTTTTTAGAGCCGTCCGCCAGCCAAACGTGCAGGTAATCGACGTTGGTGGCAAGGGCGGCGTAGTCCGCAACCTTCAGGGCGACCTTGCGGCGCGCCTTGGGGTTGGACATACAGAAGTTGGTATTGAGTGCCACGCCGTTCCAAAGCTTGCGCTCGCCCTTGATGAGTGCCACGTAGTCCTTACATTCCGCGGGGAAATCGTAGTCGTGGGTCCTCACCCAGCCGTTGGTGGTATCGGCATCAAACGCCATTGCCGTCCAGCCGTGCCCCATATCGTGGAACTGGAGCCCGCGCTTGGACATTTCCGCCTCGCACTGGCGCTTCCATTGCAGCACGGTCTCGGCAGTGACCGACTCCGCCTCGCGCGAGGCGTTGCGGTTGTGATCGTAATAATAATTGTAGTATGCCTTGGGGTTGTCAAACTCGATCATGAAAATGTTCATGCCGATCTTGGGGGTAAAGTCGATCGCCTCCATCATGTTGGGCTGATATTCCGCCCCCTCGTTGCACTGACCGCGATAGCGGCAATCCGCCATTTTGCGGTACTTGACGGGCTCGATATCCTTTGTGGGGATCCACTCGCCGTCAATGCCGGGGAAGAGCCAGCGGCAACCGTTCAGGGTCAGATATCTGTAAACCGCCAAAAGGACGCTTCGCGGATTGCTTCCCGCAATGATACCGCCTTTTTCGTCGGTGTCGACGTAAAGAATGTCGTCAAGCTCCACGTCACGGGCGTCGGAGGTGTCAAGCCCGAAGTCCTGCATCAATCCCAAACGAAAACCGCTTGTGGCATCGGGCGCGTAGGCGATGTCGATCTCACCGCAACGCGGCATCATCATGCGAAGATACTTTTTCAGCTCCTCCGCTGCAAAATCCACAACGTGGTGAGAGGTGATCTTTTGAATAGAATACATAATGGTCTCCTTTTTTTGTTTTTTGAAAGAGTTGTATACTGCACCGACATTATAGCATAAAAAGCTGTGCTTGTAAATAAGAAAAAAGGGGAAAAAGACGAATGATAACATTTTAGAAACAAAACGGAATCAAATTTTAAAAGACAGCGTTGTAAAATAACGTCGCAATCCAACGAAAGAAAGAGAGATCATGGAAAAAAACACGTTTCGTTACAGTTATTCGGCGGTAAAAAACAAAGAGGTCGAGGATATCAGAAAAAGATACGTACCGCACGAGGAAAGCAAGCTGGAAACCCTCAGGCGGCTTGACCGCAAGGTACAGGGCGCGGGCATGGTCGAGAGCCTTTGCCTCGGCGTTGTCGGTGCGCTTGTGTTTGGCATTGGGATGTGCTTTGGGCTTGACGTATTTTCGGGCGCGGCTTGGCTTACGCTGCTGTTTATGCTCATCGGCAGCGCGTTGATGATCCCCGCCTATCCGATCTACCGTTACGTTGCAAGCAAGGCACGGACAAAATTCACCCCCGAGATCCTTCGCCTGTCCGAGGAGATCATAAGCTCCCAAAATAAAGATTAACAAAACGCAAACGTTTTGCACAACAAATAAAAACGACCCGTCAATATAATGAAAGTACAAAATAAAAAGAGAGGTATTTTACGATGAACAGGAACGACCAACGGTTTATGGCGCAAAAAATTCGCGCACAGTATATGGAAAAAGCTTCCTCCGATCTTGACGAGCTCCGCGCATTGGATGCCAAGGTAAGGCGCCCCGCAAGCGTTTTTGCTTATATTTTCGGTAGCGTCAGCGCAATCGTCATGGGGGCGGGCATGAGCCTTGTAATGACTGATATCGGCGCTGTCATCGGTATGGCAAGCCCCTTGATCCCCGGCATTGCCATCGGTGTTGCGGGAATGCTCCTGGCCCTTGTAAACTATCCGATCTACAAGGGGATCCTTGGCAGCCGCAAGAAGAAGTACGGCGCCCGGATCCTTGACCTTAGCGAAAAGATCATGAATAACGATGAAAATAACAAGGAGTAAAAAATGAACGCGATTGAAATCAGAGATCTTTCAAAAAGCTTTCGCTCTATGTATGCGGTGGATCACCTCAACATGACCGTTCCCAAGGGCGCGATCTACGGATTTATCGGGGAAAACGGCTCGGGAAAATCCACCACCGAAAAGCTCATTTGCGGTCATCTCGTGCCCGACGGCGGAGAGATCAAGCTGTTTGGAAGAGATTACACCGATCCCGGTGTCAGGGTCAGAGTGGGCGCGCTGATCGAAAACGCGGGCTGCTTCCCGGGCTCGTCCGTTTACCAAAATCTTATGATGCAGTGTATCAATCTTGGGATTGAGAACGCAGACGAAGAAATTCGCCGTGTTCTTGAGACCGTGCGAATGGAGGACAACGCGCACCTCAAATTTAAAAGCTGCTCTCTCGGTATGAAGCAGCGCATCGGAATTGCGATGGCGCTGCTTGGCGATCCCGCGCTTCTCATCCTCGACGAGCCGATCAACGGTCTTGACACCGACGGTATGCGGATCATGCGCGAGATCTTGGTAGATATCACGCAAAAATACGGCTGTACCGTGCTTATTTCCTCTCATATTCTCGGCGAGCTTGAAAAGATCGCGACCCATTACGGCATCATCCGCCAAGGGAAAATGATCATGGAGCTGACCGCCGCGGAAATGGACGCAAGGGCACAGGTGTTCACCTCGCTGAAATGCGCGGATATGCAGGGCGCAAAGGCGGTTCTCAAAAAGCAATACACCGACGTGCGTGAGGAAGAAGGATATATCCGCATTTATGACGTGGATGATACCGCTTCTATCGTTGACTTCTTGATGAAAAACGGTTACGTTGTAAGCGAAATTTCAAGAAACAAAATTGGTCTTGAAGAGTATTACATCGAGCTGATGTCACGTCCTGCGGACAAAAAGGAGGCAGAATAATATGACGGATACACGTGAAATACAATTTGAATCACCTACCTTTGCCAAGCGGATCAAGGGAATGCTCGGTGTGGACTTTTACAGGCTTTTCCACACGCCTCTCTTTTACATCTTTCTTGCCATTGCCGCGATCATTCCCGCAATGGTGTCTGCCATGACGGTGATGCCCGATCAGAACGGACAGACGATGGAGCCTCTTTATTCTAACGTCTGGCAGATCATTGCCGCTTCCAGATCTCTTTACGTCATCGAGGGGATCGCCGATTATGCCAATATGAACATGGTGTTCATCTTCGGCGGTATTATGGTCTCTATATTTATCGGTCACGACTATCAGTCGGGCTACGTCAAGCAGCTTTTTACCACCCACGCAAAAAAGCAGGACTATATGATCTCCAAGAGCCTGGTATGCGCCTTTGCCATGGCGTGTATGTGTGTAAGCTACCTGATTGGAGGCACCGTGGCGGGCTTGCTCGTAGGATATGAAACCGACGTGAACGTAGGTTCGCTTGTGATCGCTATCCTCGGTAAGATCGTGATGAGCCTGGGTTGGGCAAGCCTTTATACCTTCCTCAATATCATCTTCAGAAGATATTTCGGGATCTCGATCGCTTCCTCCTTTTTCTTTGGAACGGGGATCCTTATCATCGGTGCGGCGGCGATCGTGGAGACCCTTGCCCTCCCCAACGCCTTTCTCAACGTTTTTCTGTACGGGGCATCTGTCAACGCCAATCTTTCCTCCGACGTATGGGGACTTTTGATCTGCGTTTTGGTGTCGGCATTTTGGACGCTGCTTTATAACTTCCTTGGTACAAAGGTGCTTTCAAGCTGTGACGTATATTAAAGGGGGCAGGCGCGAAATGAAATTATCATTGATTCAAGGTTCAGGCTATTCGCGCCCGCTCTTTGCGCTTGGCGCAAAGAGCTAAGAGAAGGAGGTCAACAGAAAATGAACGCGGTTGAAATTAAAAATCTATCAAAAAACTTTGGTCCCAAGCAGGCGGTGTGCGGTCTTGATATGACTGTGCCGATGGGGGCGATCTACGGCTTTATCGGCGAGAACGGCTCGGGCAAATCCACCACGGAAAAGATGATCTGCGGACTGCTCCCCATCGGCGGCGGCTCGATCAAGCTGTACGGGAAAAATTATACCGACGTCGACGTGCGCGCCAAGGTCGGTGTGCTGATCGAATCCCCCGGCTGCTTTCCGGGGCTTACCGTTTGGGATAATATGATGCTTGAGGCGGCAAACCTGTCCCTTCCCAACGCACGGCAAGAGGTGATCAAGGCGCTCAAAACCGTTCGCATGGAGGGCGCGGCAGGCAACAAATACAAGAATTGCTCCCTCGGTATGAAGCAAAGAGTGGGCATTGCCATGGCACTTCTCGGCTCTCCCACGCTCCTTGTCCTCGACGAGCCGCTCAACGGCTTGGATGCCGACGGTATGCGGATCATGCGCGAGGTGTTTTGTAATATCGTTAAGGACGGCAAGCGCAGCATCATCGTTTCCTCGCATCTTTTGGGCGAGCTTCAAAAGGTGGCGACCCACTACGGCATCATCCGTCACGGCAAAATGATCGTGGAAATGACGGCGGAGGAGCTGGATGCAAGCTGCCGCACCTACGTGGCGCTCAGATCTGCCGAAATGAAGAGAACCATGATGCTTCTCGGCTGTAAGTACTCCCGTGTGGAAGAAGATGAGGCAGGATATCTTCGCGTGTACGATCTGACCTCGCCCGAAGAAATAGTCACGTATCTCTACGAAAACGGAATTTGCGTAACCGAGATCAAGACCGACAGGATCGGGCTTGAGGAATACTACATCGACCTGATGAAGGGTGGGAAATGAGAATGGAAAACAAGGTAACGTTTGAAAAAAATCCCTTTTCCAAGCGGATGAAAAGCATGCTTTCGGTAGATCTTCGCAGAATGCGTAAGTCAAAGGTCTTTTATATTCTCGTCGCCGCGGCGCTCGTCATGCCGATCCTTATGACGGTGATGATGGCAATGATGGACGGAAGCGTTTCTACAAACCCGCAAACGGGAGAGGAGACCGTGATGCAGGGCCCCGAGAACACCTGGCAGAATATCGGGACTCTTCCGGGTGAGCCCCTCGGCGGGGATGCGATCTTTATGATGTGCAATATCAATATGATGTTTATGGCGGTTGCCGTGTTCGTTTGCCTCTTCATCTCCGAGGATTTCAGAAGCGGATACGCCAAAAACCTCTTTACCGTCCGTGTAAAAAAGGGCGACTATATCCTTTCCAAAACCGTTGTGGGCTTCCTTTGCGGGGCTTTGATGCTGATCGCGTATCTGATCGGCTCGCTGCTTGGCGGTGCCATTGCGGGGCTTTCCTTTGATCTTCACGGGCTCAACGTGGGAAATATCGTGACGTGCATGCTTGCAAAGATCTTTTTGATGCTTGTGTTCGTTTCTATTTTCGTTCTTGTCAGCGTGGCGGCAAAGCAGAAGGCATGGCTCTCGATCTGCGGCAGCCTCGGCGGCGGTATGCTCCTTTTTATGATGGTCTCCATGATCACGCCTCTCGGCTCTACAATTGTGAACGTTGTGCTTTGTGCTGCAGGCGGTGCAATGTTTGCATTCGGTCTTGGTGCTGTCGGAAAGGCGATCCTTGGAAAGACAAGTCTTGTATAAAAGGGAAGCGCGTTGAATACAGGACGTTCGGCGCGCTTCTTTTTCCTTTAAAAGGCGGTAAAATATACACGAATTTTTCAAAAAAATAAAAATGCAAACAAAACTTTAACATTTATGTGTTAAAATAGAGTACAAAGCTAAAAAGTTCTTGGGGGTGGAAGGCATGTTCAAAATTTTAATTGTGGAGGATGACAGAGATCTGAACCGCAGTGTTTGCTCGTTTCTCAATAACAGCGGATATGAAGCAGTAGGGTGCCTTGACGCAGAGAGTGCCTACGACGAAATGTATAAGACCACCTTCGACTGTATCGTATCGGATATTATGATGCCGCACATCGACGGTTTTGAGTTTGCCAAGACCGTGCGCTCACTCAACAATGACATTCCGATCTTGTTTATGACCGCACGCGACGATTTTGCCTCCAAGCAAAGAGGCTTTCGGATCGGGATCGACGATTACATGACCAAGCCCATCGACCTTGACGAGCTTTTCCTGCGTATAGGCGCGCTTTTGCGCCGTTCCAAGATCGCGTCGAGCCGCCGTCTTGAGGTTGGTAATTTCATAATGGATGCCGACGAAAGGAGCGCTGTGCTGGACGGCGAGGAGATCGCTCTTACGGCAAGAGAATTCGACCTTCTTTATAAGCTCTTGTCCTATCCCAAAAAGACCTTTACGCGCACACAGCTCATGGATGAGTTCTGGGACGTGGATACGCAAACGGGAACGCGAACGGTCGACGTGTATATGACCAAGCTCCGCGCGAAGCTCTCGGATTGCGACTCCTTTGAAATTCAGACCGTGCACGGGCTTGGCTACAAGGCGGTGATCAAGTGAAAGGGGAAAGAAGATTCAGAAGAGCCCTCGGTACGCTCAGCAATTTCTTCGTTTTCTTTTTGCTGGCGGCATTTATAACCACCTCTTGCATCATGCTCTTTGTCTCCGCGCTTCAAAACTCCGTGGGCAGAGAATTTACCCGGGAGGAGATCAGCCTTGCCGCCAAGATCACAATGATCAACGTGCTGCTCATCAGTCTTGCCATGGCTTTCATCGACTATCTTCGCCGCAAATTTACGGTGGAGCGCCCCGTCAAAAAAATAACCGAGGCGACCTCAAAAATGATCGAGGGAGATTTTAGCGTTCGCATCGATCACGGCGCGAAATTCGGCGCTGACGACGGCTTTCACGAGATCATCGACGGCATTAACAAAATGGCGGAAGAGCTTTCGGGAGTGGAGACCCTTCGCACCGATTTCATCGCCAACGTCTCCCATGAAATGAAGACCCCCCTTGCCGTTATGCAGAATTACGGAACGCTCCTGCAATCCCCCGATCTGCCCGAAGAAAAGCGGCTCGAGTACGCAAAGGCAATTACCGATGCCTCACGCCGCCTTGCCGATATGATGACGAATATTCTCAAGCTCAATCGGTTAGAGAATCAGCAGATCTATCCGAATCTCACCACCTTCGACCTCGGAGAACAGCTTTGCGAGAGCTTTTTGCAATATGAAAGCACGTGGGAAAAAAAGAATATTGAAATTGAAACCGATATTGCGGATCATGTGATCGTGTCCGCCGATGCGGAGCTTCTCTCGCTTGTGTGGAACAACCTCTTTTCCAACGCCTTTAAGTTTACCGGGGAGGGCGGTAAAGTGAAGCTTATGCTTACAGCGGACGAAAAATATGCTACCGTAAAGGTGACCGACACAGGATGCGGAATGAGTGCCGAGGTGGGGGCGCATATTTTTGAAAAGTTCTATCAGGGCGACACCTCGCACGCCACCGAGGGGAATGGGCTGGGTCTTGCGCTCGTCAAGCGCGTGATCGACATTCTGGAGGGGGAGATCGGTGTAGAGAGTGAGACCGGTGTCGGTACTACGTTTACCGTTAAGATCAGGAGGGATGAACATGGAACTAAAGAAGCTTGGTAAGGCGTTTCTCTTTCCGCATATTGCGATCATGCTCCTTCTCGTTCCCATCGCCACCGCATTGCTTGTCTTTTCGATGGTGTATGTGGGAACCGAGTCGCCTCTTGCCTATATTTCCTACGTTCTTGCCGCCTACACTTTAACGGTGTGGTGCTTCAAGCTCCCGTATCTGATCCGCTTTTTTAAAACCTTTCGCAACGAAAACAAGTATGCGGTCAAGTGGCAGGCAGACGCTCGCCTGCGCGTAAACGTCTCCCTCTACGGCTCGCTTTTGTGGAATGCTTTGTACGGCGTCCTTCAGCTCTGGCTTGGATACTATCACAACACCTTTTGGTTTGCCTCCCTTGGCGCCTATTATATCTGCCTTGGGGTGATGCGCTTTTTCCTTCTTTTGCATACCAAAAAATACGCCCCCGGCGAGCGGATGCGGAGCGAACTGAAAAAATACCGCGCTTGCGGATGGGTATTCCTTGTCATGAACCTGGCACTGGCGCTGATCATTTTCTTTATGGTCTATTGGGGCAGGACCTTCCGCCATCACATGATCACGGCGATCGCGATGGCGGCGTACACCTTTACCGCGTTTACGCTCGCCATTGTAAACGTAGTGAAATATCGCAAATACAACAGCCCCGTCTTTTCGGCATCCAGAGCCATCAGCCTTACGGCGGCTCTTGTATCCATGCTCACGCTTGAATCCACCATGCTCACCGCCTTTAGCGACGGCGCCATGTCGGAGATAGAACAAAAATGGATGCTTGGCGCGACGGGTGGGGGAATTTCTCTCGTCATTGTTTTGGTTGCCGTATACATGATCGTTGCGAGTACCAAAAAACTAAAAACACTTAAAGCGGAGGCAGAACATGGAGAGTAACCATCAAAAGGACAACGGATTTTCCTATACCTATTCCGCCAAGGAACAGGCAGAACTAAAGAAGATCCGCGAAAAATACACGCCCTCCACCGAGGTCGAGGACAAAATGGCACGCCTTCGTCGGCTTGACGCCAGCGTGACCAATACCGCACAGGCGGTCGCCATTGTCCTCGGTGTGCTGGGCACGCTCATTCTCGGCTTTGGAATGAGCCTTATCATGACCGATCTTTCGGGGATCCTCGGGGCGTATCAAAATATGTCTATGCCCGTTGGTATTGCCGTCGGCATCCTTGGCGGACTCCTTGTATGCCTTGCCTATCCCATCTATCACGCCATGGTAAAGGCAAAGCGTAAAAAGCTTGCCCCCGAGATCCTCCGTCTTGCCGACGAGCTGTTGAAGTGAGGGGGAGAGTAATTCCCGGGGTTCAAATCGTATAATGAACACGCCACCAATAGAGAGAACCGACGGCTTTTGCCGTCGGCTCTCTCTATTGGTGGAGCGTACGGGATTCAGAACCCATACGTGCGCCCGCAGTACGTGCGAGTTTGTTGCCTCGCGCAGCGCACGATTTAGAGAATTGCTTTTGCCCCTCACTTCAACAGCTCGTCGGCAAGACGAAGGATCTCGAGGGCAAGCTTTTTACGCTTTGCCTTTACCATGGCGTGA
>JAZNEQ010000021.1:0-6628 GCA_045588715.1 Eubacteriales bacterium
AAACATATATAAAAATTGAAATCCGTATGGATTTCCACCTTAAAAACCGCTTTCTCTATCGTTTTTTTCGACAGAAAAAGCGGTTCTTTTTTCTTATTTGATCCGTTTGTTTTTGTTCTGCGCTCAATGAAGCATCCCCAACTTTTATTCTGCTTTTAGAATCTTATAAAGCACCGCATCAAGCGTTCCCGTGCTTTTATAAGGGAGATTACAGCTGCTTTCGCATTTTTTCCAATGCACCCTTTTCAAGACGGGAGATCTGTGCTTGCGAAAGCCCGATCTCGTCGGCGATCTCCATTTGCGTTTTGTTTTTGTAAAAACGCAGGTGGATGATCTTTTTTTCGCGCTCTCCAAGGTGCTTCATGGCTTCACGCAGGCAAATGTTTTCCAGCCATGCCTCGTCGCCCTCTGTGCTGTCCGAAAGCTGATCCATCAGGTAGAGTGAATCCCCGTTGTCGTTAAATACAGGCTCGTAAAGCGAGATCGGCTCTACGATGGCTTCCATAGCGTGGAGCACCGCTTCGCGCTTTTCGCCAAGGAGGGAGGAGATCTCCTCCACGGTGGGCTCGCTTTCTTTTTTTGTGATCAGCTCCTCGCGCGCTTGCAGCGCACGGTAGGCAAGATCCCTTACCGAGCGACTGATGCGAATGGCATTATTGTCGCGCAGATATCTTCTGATCTCCCCAATGATCATAGGAACCGCGTAGGTCGAAAATTTTACGTCAAGGTCGGTGTTGAAGTTGTCTACTGCTTTTACAAGACCGATGCACCCCACCTGGAACAGGTCGTCCATGCATTCCTTCCTTCCCGAAAAGCGCTGAACGATAGAAAGCACCAGACGCAAATTCCCGTTGATCAATTCGCTTCGTGCCTCCTCGTCTCCCTCCTTGACACGCACGAGCAACGCGCTTTTTTCCTCATCTGTCAAAACCTTTAATTTTGACGTGTTGACACCGCAGATCTCTACCTTGTTATAGTACATTCCAAAAACCCCGTTTTGCTTTGATAGAGAAAGTATTGACGGCGGTAGCGGAGAGATATTCAAGGCATTATATGGGAAAGGGGAGTGTCGTATCAGGCGGTAGAAAACGGATCTGCCGTTTTGATGCGAAAGCACCCAACGGCAGATCCGTTTCGTTAATCTTCTATTTCCGAAATTTCCGCTCCAAGACCTTGAAGCTTTTCAACAATGCTGTCGTATCCGCGGCGGATGTATTCTACGCCGTAGATCTCGGTCGTCCCCTCGGCACAAAGCCCCGCGATGACAAGAGCGGCGCCTGCACGAAGATCGGTGGCGTTTACAACGGCACCCTTGAGGCGCTCCACACCTACGACCCTTGCGTTTTGTGCATCGACCATGATGGATGCCCCCATTTTATTAAGCTCCTCCGCATAGCGGAATCGGCTTGCCCAAATCCCTTCGTGTATGTTTCCAATGCCGTTTGCAATGCAAAGGAGAACCGCAAACTGCGGGTGCATATCGGTGGGGAAGCCGGGATAATAGAGCGTTTGAATGTTTACGTTTTCCAGCTGCCCCTCGCTTTTTACAACGACCGCATCGTCCTCCTCTGTGACGCTGACGCCCATTTCACAAAGCTTGGTGGTGACCGATTCGAGATGCTTGGGGATGACCGAGCGAATGCGGACACAGCCGCCCGTTGCCGCAGCGGCAACCATAAAGGTACCCGCCTCGATCATATCGGGAATGATCGTGTAGGTACAACCGCGAAGAGAAGTGACACCGTGGATCTTGATGACCGAGGTTCCCGCACCTACGATATTTGCGCCGCAGGCATTGAGAAAGTTGGCAAGGTCTACGATGTGCGGCTCTCTTGCTGCGTTGTCGATCACGGTGGTTCCCTCTGCCATTACGGCGGCGAGAATGACGTTGACGGTAGCGCCGACGGAGGCAATATCAAAATATACCGTGCCGCCAAAGAGGCGGTCGGTCGCCTCGGCGGAGATAAAGCCGCCCTCCGTTTCGGTGCGTGCACCCAGGGCGCGGAAGCCCTTTAAGTGAAGGTCCAGTGGGCGGCATCCGCCGAAATCACAGCCGCCGGGCCATGCGATCTTGGTTTTTCCAAATCTGCCGAGCTCAGCGCCCAAAAGGTAGGACGAGCCACGCATTTTGCGCACGAGCGGATCGGGGGCAGAGCCCTCCTTGATGTAGGTGGTGTCGATGCGGACGGTGGTGGGGGTGAGGTAGGTGATCTGCGCGCCCATTTGCCGCAATAGCTCCAAGGAGGTTGAGATGTCGCTGACACCGGGAATGTTCTCCAGAGTGCAAGCATCACCGACAAGTATCGTTGCGAAAAGGATGGGGAGCGCCGCATTTTTCATTCCACTGACGAACACCTCGCCGCTCAGCGGTTTCCCACCTTGAACGATCATCCTTGTTGACATAAATATCGTAAGGGAACCGAAAGGCGATTCCCACTCCTTCTCTCAAATTTTTAAGGCCTTATATAAGTAATTCTATAGTATCACAATATATTATACCATATTCTTCACAAAAAGGAAAGGGTTTTTTTGAATTTTTTTACTCGAAACTACACAAAAAATAACAATTTTTTTTAAGCAGTACACCGTTAGTATATGCAAAAAGGGCTGACGTTGATATCAGCCCTTAATTTGGTTGCGGTAGAGCGCTACCGCAAGATCCACCACCATGTTATAGCTTCTCGTTCCCGCCTCGGAGCCTTGAGATTTGAGGTAGGTGTCGTTGGTGGCTTGCGTAACCGTTGCCGCTACGTTATCACGGTATTTTTCAAAGAATTTACTGTACGCCGCCTCCTCGGCACGCACCGATGCGGGGAGGGAGAGATAGGCGGCGCGATAGGCCTCGGCATCACAGGAGCGAAGCGCGGAGAGCACGTACTCGTACAGATTCAAAACACCGCTGTAGCGGATATATATGTCGTCCGATTCCATGCATACAAGATATGCCGCAAAATTTGCTTCATCCTCCCGTGCGATTCCGCGCTGATGCGCCAGCTCGTGTGCCGCGGTATAGGGGATCGTGTAGTCGGGAAAGTTGACGTTGATATTGGCTTCCCCCGTAAAAAAGGTGTAAACGCCCGTAATATGCGTATAGGACATGGGCACGCTGAGCATGACAGGCTTGACACGCGAAGAAAACGAGCTGAATATTTGATATTTTTCGCTTGCCTTTTCGTAAGCTGATAACAGCTTTTCGTTCATCTCACCGTAGGAATAAGGCATCACGGTCTCGCCGCTTTCGTTGGCAACCGTATGGGGAGACAGCGCATCAAGCTCGCGTGCAAGCAGGTCTGCCGTGGCGGAAAGCTCCTCCTTGGTTACGGGCGCGCGTTCGAGCTTTAATTTTTTATCCAACGTGGGGGCATAGTATCCTGCGGCAAAGCTCCAAACGAATAGGATCAGAATGACCGCCAGAGAGGATGCGAGGATCCCAACGTAAACGAGCACGTGCTTCCATGAGGCGCAGTATTTACGGTATCCCAGCACGCAGGCGGCAATGAGAAGCACCGGCAAAAGAAGAAGGAGCGCTTCCGAGAGGGAAAAGGGAAGGAGCGAACTTGGAAGTGAAAGAAGAAGCCTTGCGGTATGCCCGACCGTTTGATTAAAACCGTCCGCAAAGCCGTCACTCAACAAAAAACCAAGATAGAGCGGGAGAGAGAGAAGAAGCAAGAGATATATGATCTTACACGGAAGTGGAAGACGGGGCGTTGTTTTCTTGGACTCTTTCATTGAAAACCTCCGGGGGTAGATTGGAGAAAAGCTGTGTGATCAATGCCTGCATATCGGTGGGGAGCGGTGCGTAAAGGGTTATAGGACGCGCGGATTCGGGATGAAGAAAGGAAAGCGCGTGTGCGTGGAGTGCGTGGCGTCCGATGAGGGGCGTTTCCTTTCCGTAGAGATCGTCTCCTGTGATGGGGTGGCCTATGTGGGCAAAGTGCACGCGAAGCTGATGGGTGCGCCCCGTAATAGGGCTTGCCAAAACGAGCGTGTGCCCGTTTTCTTTGGCGAGCACACGGTATTGTGTTTTTGCCGTGTCTGCGTCGGGGGCATCGGGGGCGCAGACCTCGCGTACGATAATGCTTTCCCTTGTGCGGTGTAAGCAGACATCGATCACGCCGCCGCTCTCTTGCAGCTCCCCGTCGAGGACGGCAAGGTAGGTCTTTTCGATCGTTCCCGATTGAAGCTGACGGGTCAAAATTCCCGCCGCGTGCTTGTTGCGCGCAACGAGAAGCAGACCGCTGGTATTGCGATCCAAACGGTTGATGGGACGAAACACAAAAGGGATCCCGCTTTGCGCATAGCGGTAGGCGAGCGCATTGGCAACCGTATCGCGACGGTGATCGTGCGAGGGATGTGTGGGCATATACGCACCCTTGGAGGGGACCACAAGCTCCTCGTCCTCGTAAAGGATCTCAAGGGGAAGCTCGACGGGTTCGATCGCGGGCGAGGAAGTACGGTCAGAAAGGGCGACGGAAAGCTCGTCGCCGCGAGAAAGCACGTAACGCACCGTGCAGTGCGCACCGTTGACGGTGATCCCGTCGTTTCGGTATTTGAGATATTTCATCATTTTGGTAGAAAGCGAGAGCTTTTTCTTCAGTACGTCGCGCACGCACATTCCCACAAGCTCGCCGTCGGCAACGATCTTCATCAAGCGTCCTCCTTTCCCACGTTTTTAATTTGATATATTTTATTTTACCACGTTTTCGTGTGCTTTACAAGAAGAAAGGATGAAGGAATTTAAATTATTGCAAATTTTCGTGTTGCGCACTTGCATAAGCCGTATTTTTGTGATACAATATATGGCAGTAAATCAGAAAGGAATACGGTATGAAAAAAAGTATTCTTACGTCTATTGCATGTGCGCTGTTGTGCACCGCGATGCTTGCCTCCTGCGCCGCGCCCGCAAATGCGCCCCACGAGAGTGTGACGAGTGACGAAGCGGTCGATACTACGCCCGTGGAGCCCGTAACGCTCCCTGATTACACAGAACGGATCACCACGCTTCTCGATGGGAAAGACACTCCACTCAAGGAGCTTACCTTTGTTGAGGAAGAGCAGGGGATCACCGTAACGGGATATACGGGCAAGGGGGATACGGTCAAGATCCCCACACAGATCAACGGCAAAACGGTGGTTGCCATTGGGGACGGGGCTTTTCGGGATCGAAAGGAGCTGAAAGCGCTCTCTATCCCGCCAAGCGTTACCTCTGTGGGAAAGTCGATCCTTTCGGGGTGTACGTCTCTCACAGCGCTCCAAACGCCCGTGTTTGGTACCAATGAGAAAGGTCAGTCCTTTCTTGGCACCCTGTTCGGTGCCGACCGATTTGAGGACAATCCCTTGGATATTCCGGCAAGCCTTGCGCATTTGCGTATTTGCGGAGGGATGAAAACGCTTCCCGCATACGCGCTTTACGACTGTAACGACCTTTTAACGCTCACCCTCCCCAAAACGCTTACAAAGCTTGAAAAGTTTTCAATTTCCAAATGTGCCTCCCTTGAGGTGATCGAGGGGCTTGAGCGTATCGTTTCCATCGGTGAGCACGGAATGTCTTACTGCTCCTCCCTCAAAACCGTTACCTTTGGCACCTCCTTGGAACGCGTTGGCTTTGCGGCGCTTGAGGGATGTGCGGCGCTTAGGGAAATGACACTCCCCTTCGTTGGTGCGACACGGAATGAAAACACCTATCTCGGGTATGTTTTCGGCGCAAGATACGCTGATTTTTCGAAGGGATATTATCCTCATACACTTTTACGCGTGACCCTGCTTTCGGGATGCCGCACGCTTGGGAAAAACGCGTTTTACGAATGCGTGACACTGAAAGAGGTGGCTCTTCCCGATACGCTTGAGGAGATCGGTATCCGTGCGTTTTACAATTGCACGTCTCTTTACAGCGTTGCCTTGCCGGATTCGCTTAAGACCTTGCGCGAAAACGCATTTCTTGCCTGTGACGGATTGGTTTTCGTTACCTTTGGCAAGGGACTTACCTCCATGGGAATTAACGCCTTTATGAATTGCGATTCGCTTGAAGAGGTTTCTTTGCCGTCGTCTCTCTCCTTGCTTCCCGCCTCTGCGTTTGCGGGGTGTGTCGCTCTTGAGGAGGTTGACCTTGGCGGTGTGACGAGCGTGGGCGCCGAGGCGTTCCGCAATTGCAATGCCATCAAAACGGTGCGTGCCTTGGGCAACGTGAGTTTTGAAAAAGGAAACGAGCACGTAAAGAACTTGCTGGATCCCAAATAAAACAAAAAAACAGTCCGGCGCATTTTTGCGTTGGACTGTTTTTTTAGCTTCGTCTGTAAGCCGGGTTCTGTCGTGAACGGTCATCAATCTTCGCTTTGCGTCGCCGCAAAGCTTCGAAACAAAGTTTCGTGCCACCCCCGAATACGTGCCGGACGAGCAATTCACGGGGTGTTGCTTCGAATAGGGTTTACAGCGGACCTATGTTACCATAGGAACGGGTGAGCTCTTACCTCGCCTTTCCATCCTTACCGCATAGGCGGCGGTTTATTTCTGTTGCACTTTCCCGACGGTTACCCGTGGCTGACGTTATCAGCTATCCTGTCCTGTGAAGCCCGGACTTTCCTCACGGTAATACCTTACGGCGACATACCGCGCGACCGTTTAACGAAGC
>JAZNEQ010000022.1:0-8039 GCA_045588715.1 Eubacteriales bacterium
CAATTCTTTATCGTGCACGAAACGAGCGAGCGAAATATCCGCAGCCTTGATGGACTTTATGCCTCCTTCGGCTACGTGATCGAAGGGATCGAGCACGTGGACGGGATCGCCTCCACGGCGGTAAATCCCGGAAACGGCAGACCGATAAAGAACGCAACGATCGTTTCGGCGACCTTGGAAGCGGAAGCAGACAAAAAATAATTTTTCAGAGGGCAAGAGGAAGGATCTTCTTGCCCTTTTTGGTGCTTCTTTGCTAAATTTGACGATGTATACGCATTTGAAAAGATTGTTTTTGGCGAAAAAACATGAGATACATCGGTTGACAAATACGCACTTTTATGATATAATCTATATTTAATAGATACCTAAAAGGAGAAACCGAAATGGCAACCTTTATTAACGAACCTTCTCATACTTTTAACGAATACCTCTTAATTCCCGGATATTCCTCTGCGGAATGCATTCCCGCCAATGTGTCTCTCAAAACTCCCTTGGTGAAATTCCGCAAGGGTGAGACCTCCGAGATCACCATGAACATCCCCATGATCTCCGCGATCATGCAGTCGGTATCGGGGGATCGACTCGCCATTGCTCTTGCGACCGAGGGCGGCGTTGCGTTTATCTACGGTTCACAGACGATCGAGGATGAGGCGGCGATGGTCAAGCGCGCAAAAGATCATAAGGCAGGCTTTGTAAAGAGCGATTCCAACATTTCTCCCGACGCGCACCTTTCCGATATTTTGGCGCTCAAGGAAAAAACGGGACACTCTACGGTTGCCGTGACCGAGGACGGTACAGCGGACGGTAAGCTGGTCGGCATCGTTACGGGCAGAGATTACCGTGTCAGCCGTATGGATCCCGCAACTCCCGTACGCGATTTTATGACTCCTTTTGAAAAGCTTGTGACTGCTCCCGAGGGCACTACCCTGAAGGAAGCAAACGATATCATCTGGGATAATAAGCTCAACTCTCTTCCCATTATCGACAAAGAGGGAAGACTTTGCTATATGGTATTCCGCAAGGACTACGATACACATAAACAAAACCCCAACGAGCTCCTTGATAAAACCAAGAGATACGTCGTTGGTGCGGGTATCAACACCAGAGACTATGCAGAGCGTGTTCCCGCATTGGTAGAGGCGGGTGCCGACGTACTGTGCATTGACTCCTCCGAGGGCTTTTCCGAGTGGCAAAAGCGCACCATTGCCTGGATCCGCGAGAAGTACGGTGACACGGTAAAGGTCGGTGCCGGAAACGTTGTTGACGCGGCAGGCTTTCGCTTCCTCGCCGATTGCGGTGCAGACTTTATTAAGGTCGGTATCGGCGGCGGATCCATCTGTATTACGCGTGAGACCAAGGGCATTGGAAGAGGTCAGGCAACCGCTTTGATCGAGGTTTGTGCCGAGAGAGACAGATATTTCGAGGAGACGGGTATTTATATCCCCGTTTGCTCCGACGGCGGTATCGTATACGATCATCATATCACGCTGGCACTTGCCATGGGTGCGGATTTTGTAATGCTGGGCAGATACTTTGCACGCTTTGACGAAAGTCCCTCCAACAAGGTCAGCATTGGCGGTACCTATTACAAGGAGTATTGGGGCGAGGGAAGTGCGCGTGCGCGCAACTGGCAAAGATACGACCTGGGCGGAGACAAAAAGCTTTCCTTTGAGGAAGGTGTAGACTCCTACGTTCCCTATGCGGGAAGCCTTAAGGATAACGTA
This sequence comes from Eubacteriales bacterium, assembly GCA_045588715.1. Taxonomy (GTDB): domain Bacteria; phylum Bacillota; class Clostridia; order Oscillospirales; family CAG-272; genus UMGS1865. Next base: position 1,725 of record JAZNEQ010000022.1, read on the forward strand.
GCGCTTTCTCTCCAAAAGGTCAAATCGACCATGTGTAACTGCGGTGCTCTGACCATTCCCGAGCTTCAGGAAAAGGCAGTGCTGACACTGGTTTCCGCCACCAGTATCGTCGAGGGCGGTGCCCACGACGTGATTCAGAAGAACAATGAAAGTAAGATCGTTTGATCTTGCGTTTATAGCTTCTTATCTACATAAAAAGAAAAAGCGTTTCAGGCAGAGCGCTTTTTCTTTTTTTTCCTTTGTATTGACAAACGAGGTGCTTTTCGGTATAATGAATATAAAAATAAAGGAATCGAGGCACGGCGTATGAACGTATTAAAAAGAACTCTGGTTGTTGCCTTGACGGTGACAATGCTACTGCCGGGACTGATTGGATGTGCGAAAGGAGACAATGACATGAACCGTAATGAAAGCGAAACATGCACTGATTCTACCAAAGAAAATTTTACGAGCGGCAGGGAGGAAGCTCCTCTTGTGCCGGAGGACGGCTTTTTGGTGGGAGCTGAAAACGTTTACGTTTTCGAGGACGGCGAGCGTCACGTAACCGTGGAGCTCTGCTCACCGAGAATGGTGCGCGTGCAGTATTCGATGGATGGGGAGGACGGGTATCGTTCCGGCGATCCGGAATATTACATGGTACAAAAAGAGGTATTTGGTGCGGTCGCTCACCAAATACGCGATGAGGGAGAAAAGATGATCATCCGCACGGGCGCGATGGAAGTCAGGATCGACAAGGCTCCCTTTAAGGCGGCAATGTACACGCTGGATGGACAGCTTCTTTCCATGGACGCGATTCCTGCCTACGAGGAAGGCGGCGTCATCGGTGTGAAAAAGTTGGAGGGGACCGAGAACGCGGGAGGCATTTTCGGGTTTGGCTCGGGTGACCACGGTCGCCGTAACGACCTTAACCGTTACGACGTTGACTTTAAGGAGTTTTCTATGTCACACGGACGTGTGATCTCTCCTTTCTTTATGAGCACGGTGGGGTATGGGATCTTTCTGAATACCATCAGCGAAAATACTACCTTTTTCAAGCACGGTGGCGGATTTGAGACCGAGGGCTATCTTGATTATTATTTTATGTACGGCCCCGATTTCAAAACGATTCTTGACGAGTATGCAGAGCTTACGGGGAGAATGGAGCTTTACGGCAAATGGGCGCTTGGCTTTATGCTTTCCAAATACGGCAACGACAATGCAACGCAGGCGGAATTTTTAGAATGGATCCACCGTTTGCGCGATGAGGGATATCCATCGGACTGCTACGTGTTTGACTACGGCTGGCGCGGTGACGTGAACGTTAAGGAGGCAAATCACAGCGCGGGCGAGAAGTGGGGAAACCAGATGTGGAGCAACGACAAAAAGAAGTTCCCCAACGTTTCTGCTATGTTTGAGGAGGCACGCGAGCTTGGTTTTCACGTAGGTCTTCACAACAATGCGGGAACACCCGAGGCATCGGGGGGAGCGGAGCTTTTCAAGCCCGCCTATTCCGAAAAGTGGGTCAAATCTTATATGGATAGCGTGATCACCACGGGGTACGGGGACTTTTTCTGGCCGGATGAATTTGACGTGTTGGGATCCAACACGGCTCCCGTGCTCTCTGCCAAGGATGCTTATCTTGCGTGGAAGGAATATACCGATGCATCGCGTCCCATGTTTATGACGCGCGGCAGCTTTGCGGGGCAGCATTTCGCAACGGCGTGGTCAGGGGATACCGATGCCAGTGAATCGGATCTTGCGTACCAGATCGGATTTGCCATTGATACGGGTCTGGTCGGCTATTGGGCAACCTCCTGTGATCTCGGTGGCTTCAAAACGCGTCCGACCGATGCGCTCTATACCCGTTGGACGGCAGAGTTTGGTGCGTGGAGTGCAATGATGCGAACGCACGGACACGACGGACGTGAGCCTTGGGATTACGACGAAACGGCACAAAGCACGCTCAAAGAAAATCTTAAAATACGCTATGCGCTTTACCCCTATCTCTACACCTCCATGTGGCAGGGATACAGCACGGGTGTCCCCATCATGCGTGCAATGCTCTTGGAGGACGAGAGCCAGTACAATCCCGATGCGTGGGATCTGAATCGCCAGTACTATTTCGGAGATTGGTTCTTGGTTGCCCCCGCAACCGAGGCAAGAGATACCACGGTCAAGGTGTGGTTCCCGCCCAATACGACGTGGTACCACTACTACACGGGGGAGAGATACGAGGGGGGAGAGAACGGAAAGAGCGTTACGCTTTCTGTGGCTCTTGACGAGATCCCTGTCTTTGTCAAGGCGGGTGCCATCGTTCCTATGGGACCTAACGTTAACTATGCCGATGAATTGCCGCTCTCTCCCTTGACGTTGGACATTTATCCCAAGGGGACCAGTAGCTACACGCTTTACGAGGATGATGGAGAAAGCCGTAAATATCTGACCGAAAACGCATACGCGACCACAGATTATACCGTAACGGAGAAAAACGGTTATATCACCTTGACCGTTGGCGAGCGTTACGTTGGGAATCCGGAAAGTTATACGCCCGATGACCGTTCCTATATTGCAGTCTTTCATCACGTAGGTGACGTTAAAACGGTCAAGCTTGACGGAAAGGCACTGACCGTATATTCCACAAGAGAAGCACTCGACGCAGCAAGAGAAGGATATTACGTTAAGGACCACACGCTGTACGTAAAGTTTGCAGATACCTCAAAGAAAACGGTGCTGATCGCCGACTGTGACGGAATGGTGCTTCCGGGAGAAGGGGAGAGTGTAAAGGAAGAGTCTGCCCCCCTTATCAAGGTAGAAGACGGGACGCAAATCGAGCTTGAGGAGGCGTTGCGTGTTCCCGCAAATGCTTCTGTCGGCCTTCCTGTTGATACCGAATGGAAGGGATATAGCGGGACCGGCTTTGTCAAGGGCTTTAAGTGCCGCGGCGACTACGTGTCCTTTGACGTAAGTGCTGCAAAGGCAGGGGTATACGATCTTGTATTAAGGGTGAACTGCGGTAAGAAAAACGATGCTACCGACCGCGCCGATCGCACGGGAGCGTTGTATTTGGACGGTAAAAAGCTCTCCGATCTGGCTTTTGCCATCACCGAGACCTGGGGAGACGCTCAAAAGAACGGTGACTGGCGCGACTATATTGTCAAAGGCGTTCGTCTTGAAGCAGGGAAGCATACCTTTAAGATCGTGGTAGAGGGTGAGAATCCGGGACATTACAATCTTGATTCTATCCGCTTTGCCGAGGTAGACGGCACTCACAACGGCTTTTCTGAAATTTTTGTATCCAACGCCGATGCCATGCGCGGTGCCAGTGTTGAGGATAGACTTGTTTTGGTCCGCAAAAACGGTGCATATATCGGATTTGGATCTGTGATGGCGGAGGGCAAGAAAAAATTCTCCATTCGCCTTTGCGCCGTTTCGGGCGGTACTCTTACGGTTTATGAAACCGGCGTGGGCGACAAGATCCTTGCAACTCTTACGCTGCCTGCCGACGGACAGTGGCAAACGCTGACGGTGGATTGCAGGGATACCGATGCGCATCCAAGTCCCATTTATCTTTCCTTTGCCGCTGCCGAGGGCGGTACCATGAACGTGAACGTAGAATGGATACGCTTTGAAAAGTAATTTGTATAAAAAACGCGTTCCCGATGCGAGGCATCGGGAACGCGAATCTTTTATACCGCTTGATCGTACTCAAGCGTGAAAAATAACCTTGTCAAGTCCTTTTTCAAATCTTTCGTCCGCCATTTTATTAAACTTTTTGATCAACTCGATCTCGCGCGGATCATAAGGACGGAGGCTGGGACGGAAGAGGTCATGCTGCCATTTGGTAACGTCAAATTCTTCACCCTTTTCAACTCTCTCCCAAACGCCGTTCCAGGGCTCGTGCGTCTGATACTTGCCAAGGACGAAGCCCCAGTTGTAAGCACCGATCTTTTCAAGATAGAGCAGGGGATAAATGCTTTCTACGTCGTTGTGGTAGATACGGTGGAGCCATTCGGTATCCAAGGCGGGTCTGCCAAGCGCTTTGATCTTTTCAATGACTTCAACGTTATCTGCGTAGGAGTTGTAGTTGTGGAAGCTGATAATATCGGAAAGCTCAAGCGCACGATCTCCAATGATGGATCCGTCCTTGTAGTAGTCGCCCAATGCATCGGCACACAGGGGTTGATCGGGATCGATCTCGCGTGCGATCTCAAAAAACTTTTCCATGTGGGGAAGGCTCAGATCGTGGCGGTTGTTGCCGGGCTCGTTGAAGAGATTCCAGATCAGCACTCTTTCGTCATGCGCGTAGAGGGTGATGATCTCACGCACAAATTCATAGTAGCGCTCTGCGATCGCGGGATCGTCCAGATGGTGATAGCTGAGCTCTCCCAATGCTCCGTGAGGGGAGATCTTACGTCCGCCGTGGTATCCGACGTCATAGTGCTGTTCTCCAAAGCTTGCTCTCTTCCAAAATGCCTTGGGAACGGAGCAATCGTTGGCAAGCACCATCATTGCGGTAATACCGTGTTTATAGAACATAGTAAGGTATTTATCAAGTCGTTCAAGAAAACCGTCGTGCTGTGCCTCCCATACGTCAAACTCCAAAATGATACGCACAGAGTTGAATCCAATGGACTCGGCAAGGGCGATCTCCCGCTCTGCCGTTTCAAAATGCTTTTGGAAGTCGTGCTCCTGCCACATATCAATGCGGTTTGCGCAATCCGAGGGCATAAAATTGCATCCTCTGATCCAAGGGTGAGAATTGTACCATTCCCAGGCTTTTTCCACTGACCAACGTCCGCTCATATTTTTTCTCCTTTATGTAGGGAAGCTCCCTTTTTGTTGTTTATTATGCTATTTCATTATACTATGTGTGACGTAAAAAAGTCAAGGTCAATTTTTTGTGAAAATGAAACACAGAAAAAAACTGCAAAAAAACTGCAAAAAAAAGAAAAAAAGATGAAAAAGCTATTGCAAAAAGTGCGTATAGGGTGTATAATATATTATAACTATGTGACCGGACATGCTTGCCGGCGCAAATTTGACTTTCTCTTTTAATTGGAGGTAAATATGGTAGTAGCTGGCGATTTTAAAAACGGAATTACTTTTGACGACGGTCAGGGCAACGTCCTTCAGGTCATCGAATTCCAGCACGTAAAGCCCGGTAAGGGTGCGGCTTTCGTTCGTACGAAGCTGAAGAACGTGATCTCCGGTGCGGTGATCGAAAAGACCTTTAACCCCACCGACAAGTTTGAGAACGCATATATCGAAAGAAAGGATATGCAGTACTCTTACGACGACGGTGCTCTCTATCACTTCATGGATACCGAGACCTGGGAAGAGACCCTTATCTCTCACGATATGGTGGATGACAACTTCCGCTTCGTTAAGGAAGAAATGATGTGTAAGATCATTTCCTACAAGGGCAACGTATTCGGCATCGAGCCTCCTACGTTTGTAGAGCTTGAAGTAACCGATACCGATCCCGGCTTTGCAGGCAACACTGCAACCAACACCCTCAAGCCCGCAACGCTTGAAACCGGTGCTGAAATTAAGGTTCCGCTCTTTATCAACGTTGGTGACGTTCTTAAGATCGACACCCGTACGGGCGAGTATCTCTCCAGAGCATAATCAACCAAAAGAAGGGGAAGACTTTGCAGGCAAGGTTTTCCCCATTTTCAAATCACATCCAACACGAAAGGAAGGATCTATATTATGAATTTGACCGAAAAAGCTGCTTATATCAAGGGCTTGGCTGATGGCCTTGAGCTCGATAAAGAAACCAAAGAAGGCAAGATCATTGCCGCTCTCCTCGACCTCACCCAAGAGATGGCAAACGAGATTGCAAGCATTCATCAGGATATCGACGAGATCGACGAAGATCTGAACTACCTCAACGAGTACGTTGAAGAACTCGACGACGACCTGCAAGACGTTGAAGATTACCTTGACGAAGAGTGCGAGTGCGACGACGAGGATTGGGAAGAGGATGACGAAGATGATTGGTGTGACGGCGACTGCCTGAGCTGCGACGGCTGCGACTGCGAGGACGACGATTACTGTGAGATCGTATGCCCCTCCTGCGGCGAGACCGTATGCTTCGATAGCGAGCTCGATCCCGAAAATCTCCTTTGCCCCGCTTGCGGCGAAAAATTCGGCTGCATCGTTGAAGAAGACGATTACAAAGCAATTTCCGAAGAAGAATAAGATGGAATAACAAGAAAAGACCTTGGCGTGTGCCAAGGTCTTTTCTTGTGTGCAATCATCCTATAATAATGCGTAGGGGAGGGGTATCCCCTCCCGCTTTTATGCACGATATTCGTTTGTTTTCGGGCGATT